>JBGTFN010000170.1:0-9623 GCA_041747275.1 Gemmatimonadaceae bacterium
GGAACGACAGCCACTCCGCTTCCGCGAGGTTGAGTGCGACCTGGAAGGCCGCCGCACGCTCACGTATCGCGGCTGCGGCCGAGTCGCGCGAGGGTTCGGAGTCGGCCGGACGCACCGAGTCGAGCGCACGCGCAAGGCCCACAATGCTGGTGCGCACCGCGTCCAGCGCAGTAGAGTCAAAGACGAACAGCGGCGGTACCGCGCCGCGCAATCGTTCCCTCTCCCGAGCGACCTCGGCTTCGGGGCGTGGAACGCGGAATCCGAACGGCGCGATGACGGTCGCGTCAGCAACAGCTCCCACCTCGAAGACCGGCGTTCGCAGTCCTTCGCCGGGCGGTAGCAGCAGCACGGTTGCCAGCGCGAGAATGGCGGCCAGCAACACGCCCGGTCCGTGACGCACTGCAGCGCCTCGAACCGACGAGACCGGCGCTTGCTCGCGCACCGGCTGCGGGGGGTCAGCCGCCTGCGGCATCCTCGTTGTAGGCACGGATGATGTCGCGCACGAGTCGATGGCGCACCACATCGGCTTCGGTGAAGTAATGGAACTTGATGCCCTCGATGCCGTGCAGGATGCGCTCGATCTGCATCAGCCCGGACTCCTCGCGCTTGGGCAAGTCGACCTGCGTCTTGTCACCCGTGATCACGATCTTGGAGTTCACGCCCAATCGCGTCAGGAACATCTTCATCTGCAGATGCGTGGCGTTCTGCGCTTCATCCAGAATCACGAACGAATCGCCCAGCGTTCGGCCTCGCATGAACGCGAGCGGGGCAACCTCGATCGTTCGTGATTCGATGGCCTTCTGAATGCGCTCGTACGGCATGAAGTCGTCCAGCGCATCGTACAGCGGTCGCAGGTACGGATCGACCTTCGCCTGCATGTCGCCCGGCAGAAAGCCCAGGCTCTCGCCGGCCTCCACTGCGGGGCGCGCCAGCACGATGCGACGCACACGCTTCCGCATGAGCGCGTCGACTGCAGCTGCAACCGCCAAATAGGTCTTGCCGGTGCCGGCCGGACCGATACCGACCACGATGTCATGCTCGAGAATCTGCTGCAGATATTCCGCCTGACCAGGCGTCTTTGCCTTGACGACACGGCGCGACCCCGGCAGCACGAGCGCACCGTTTGCGCGAGCCGCCTGCCCTTCGGGTCGCTCCTCGAGGCTGATACGCAGCACATCGTCGGGCGCGAGCGCATTGCCATCGCGCACACTGGCCACCATGCCAAGCGCAATGGCCTCGCCTCGCATGGCACCTTCACTTTCGCCCGTGAGTGTCAGCGCCTCCCCGCGCATCGCGACGCGCGTGCCGGTGATGCGTGAAAGTTCGACGAGATTGGCGTCGTTGACACCCGCCAACACAAGCTGATCAACGCCTTCTATGGGCACACGAACCGTGACCGGAGGAGCAGTCATGCCTCAACCTCGGAAGCAGATGCCAGCTGCAGCGAAAGTTCGGCCAGATCAGCGGGTGGCACCGGTGATGGAGCACCTTCGAAGAGTGCGCGCGCGGCCGTGGTCTTGGGGAACGCAATCACGTCGCGCAGCGATGTGGCGCCCGACAGCAGCATGGCAATGCGATCGAGGCCGAACGCGATGCCGCCGTGTGGAGGTGCACCGGAACGCAGCGCCTCGAGCAGGAATCCAAAGCGGGATTGTGCGGTGCTGTCGTCAATTCCGAGCAGCGTGAAGATGCGCGACTGCAATGCCGGATCGCTGATTCGGACGCTGCCCCCCCCCAACTCCATCCCGTCGTACACGATGTCATACGCGAGAGCCCGAGCGCGCTCGGGCGCCGAGTCGAGCAGCGCGAGGTCGTCCGGGCGAGGCGAGGTGAACGGATGATGCACAGCACCCAATACACCCGTCGAGGGGTCGCGTTCGAACATGGGAAAGTCGGTGACGATCACGAACGCATGGCGATCGGACGGAACGAGGTCCATGCGCTGCGCAACAGCCTGCCGCACGCGGTCGAGCGCCGGGGACCCGAGATGATCAGGTCCAGCCACGTAAAGGCCGAGGTCGCCTTCCGACAGTCCGAGCGAGGCGCCGGCCTCAGTTGAGAGCGACTTGCCGACCTTGCCTTCCAGTCCGTCGGCGGAACGCTTCACGAGCAGCAGACCACTCGCGCCAGCCGACTTCGCCATCTGCTCGAGTTCGTCCGTCTGCTTTCGTGTAAGTGACCCGCCACCGGGCACACGCACACCGCGCACACGTTCGCCGCGCGCGATCGCCGCCTGAATGAACGGCAGGTCGCTCGAGGCGAACGACGACGACACATCATGAATGCGCAGCTCGTATCGCAAATCGGGCCGGTCACAGCCGTAGTATTCCATCGCATCCGCGTACGTCATGCGCAGGAACGGCGACTCGGCAGGAACATCGGCGGTCTGCCACAGCTCCGCGATCAGCGCTTCCGCGATGGCGAGGATGTCGTCCTGCCCCACGAAGGACGCTTCGATGTCGATCTGCGTAAACTCAGGCTGGCGATCCGCGCGCAAGTCTTCATCACGGAAGCACCGCGCGATCTGGAAGTAGCGATCATACCCTGCACACATGAACAGCTGCTTGTAGATCTGCGGAGATTGCGGCAAGGCGTAGAACTCACCAGCGTGTACGCGACTGGGCACGAGATAGTCTCGCGCGCCTTCCGGCGTGGGCTTGGTGAGGATCGGCGTCTCGAGTTCGAGGAAGCCGCGTGCGTCGAGAAAACGGCGAGTCGCCTGCATCAGCCGGTGCCGAAGCATGAGGTTGCGCTGCAACTCGCTGCGCCGAAGATCGAGGTAGCGGTGACGCAGTCGCAGTTCTTCCGCGGGCAGCTTGTCCCCCTTCGCCGGCGCGACGGGAAACGCGGGCGTGGTTGCGGGTCCGACCACACGAATGGTCGTGACTTGCACGTCGACCTCGCCCGTGGCCATGTCTGCATTGCGCTGCGCATCGGCGCGCTGCGTGACGACGCCCTCCACGAGCACCACCGACTCGACACCGACAGCCGCTGCGCCTGTCAGCGTGTCCGCGTCCGACCACGCCGGCCCGAATGCGAGTTGCACCAGCCCCGTGCGATCTCGCAAGTCGAGAAATACCAGCCCGCCCAGGTCGCGACTTCTATGAATCCAGCCGCCAAGACGCACCGTCTCACCCGCATGCGACGCACGCAACGCGCCGCAGGTGTGGGTGCGTAACGACGTTACCAGGTTCAAAGACTGTCCCGATTCATCCGACACGGTCACGCAAGGACTCCAGGCGCGTCAGCGCCGAGTGAGGAAAAGTGCGGGTCGATCGAATCGTTGACCGACGCCGCGGCTGGGTCAGCGCGCCTCCGCCAGGCGCAGAACTTCGAGGAACGCATCGGCGCTCGTCGCCGCGCGAAGGTCCGACATCACGTCCTGATCCTGGAACAGGCGCGACAGGGCACGCAGCGTCTCGATGTGCACTCCGGGTGAGTCGGAAGGCGACGCGACCAGGAAGGCAATTTCCACAGGCCGCCCGTCGGCCGCATCGAACGCGATCGGCCTCTCCGGGCGTGCCACCGTGAGGCTGAGCGACGTGACATGTCGACTGCGCGCGTGAGGCATCGCAATGCCATCACCCAGCGCGGTCGTAAACTGGGCTTCGCGCTTGCGCACGTCGGCCAGCAAGCCGTCCCGCTGGGGGCCTTCGGGAAGCGCCAGCCTGACAAGCTCCGCCAGCACGGCATCCTTCGAGGAGGCCGAGCTGGGCACAGCGATCCGTTCAGGGGAAAGGAGGTCAGCGAGTGGCAACAGTGTTCCGGAAGGCGCGCATCTTCGGGAAGCTAACGTGCCCGCCGAAGACGCGAAAGCAACTTGCTTGGCTTTCGAACTGATTCTGCTTATGGTCAACCGCATGCGCCGCAAGCTCTTGTGCGGGCTTGCGACGGTCGTTGGCGTCCTCGGATGCGCAGCAACTGTGGTCGGCCAGCCCGTACCCGCCCGTGATTTGTGGGATTTTCCGCTCGGCGCGGTCGGTGCGCCCGCCGCGCTCTCGACCGAGGCGGGCATTGGCTTGTGGAATCCGGCGACAATGGCGCTGCCCGAGGGTATGCGCTGGAGGGCTGGTGTTGCGGCGCTCTCCACCGGTGCCGAACAGGGCGTCGAGGGGCAGCTGGTCGGGCTGGCATATCGCCGGCCCTCCGGCGTGTCGTATGGCCTCTCGATCGGGCGCGCGGCGGTGGGCGACCTGGTGCGCACCGAGACGGATCCGCAAAGCCTGGGCAACCTGCCGTACGAGAGCTTGCTGGTGTCCGTCACGCTGGCCCGACCGCTCGCCTCGTGGTTGACGGTGGGTGCCGCGGCCCGCTGGCGGCAGGGGCGCGCCGAACGTGACGTTCGCAGCGCCCTCGCGGCCGATATCGGTGCCGTGGCAGAACATCTCCCGTGGCGCGATGCGCGCGTGGCTGTTGGTAGCTTTCTCTGGCGGCCCGGAAGAGAACCCGAGGACCGTCCGCTCATTACGGCAGCTGGTGACGTGCGCGTTCTGGGGGATGCGATGGAATCGGAAGTGCGATTCGGTCTGGCCGGACAGGGCGCGACCCGAGGCCAGCGCGCTCGCACCTCGAGTGAGCTTGGCCCGATAGCGAGCGGAAGACTTGGGCCGGTGGAGGCACGCGTCGCACTGCCGTTCGTTCGCAGCGGTGACCAGCGCATCACGCGCACGCGCTTTGCACTCTCGCTGCACCTCGCGCGCTTCGTTGTTGGAGTGGGCCGTGAGGATGCCAGTGTCGGCTTGGGTCCATTGTATCAGTTTTCGTTCAGTTCCTTTGGCCAGTGAGATCAGCAGTGTTCGTTCCGCTCAGCACTTCGTCCGCCATCGCCCGCGTCAACCTGCTCGACCTCGCGCCTGACGACGCGCTCACCGAGCTCGCGGCGTACATGGAGCGCGTGGGCGAGGCGTCCTATCGCGCTGCACAGGTGTTCGCGCGTCTCTGGGAGCGCCCGGTCGGCAGCTTCGACGACATGACCGAGTTGCCCAAGGCACTGCGGCAGCAGCTCGCGGCCACGTTCGATATGCCGCGCCTGCAGCTGACGGCGCGACAGCGCTCCACTGACGGCACGGAGAAGTTTCTGTTTCAGTTGCCTGACGGACAAGCCATCGAGACGGTCGCGATTCCCGAAGGCAATCGGCTTACACTCTGCATTTCGTCGCAGGCCGGATGCGCCCTGCAGTGCGCGTTCTGCGCAACCGGTGCGATGGGATTCCAGCGCAATCTCACGCCTTCCGAGATTGCGGGTCAGGTCCGCGAGTTGCGCCTGCTCGATCCGCCGCTGCTGGCCACCAATATCGTGTTCATGGGCATGGGCGAACCGCTCATGAACTGGCAGGCAGTGAATGTGGTGCTTACGCTGCTCAACGATCCTCGAGCACTCGGCATCGGTGCGCGGCACATCACGATCTCTACAGTGGGTGTGCTGCCGGGTATCGAAGCGCTTGCCGCTCGCAAGGAACAGTTCCGCCTCGCGATTTCCATTCACGCGCCGAGCGATGAACTGCGTCGTTCACTCATGCCGGTGAACATCAAGTATCCATTGGCTGACGTGATCCACGCGGCGGCGTCGTTCGACCGACGCGTCACGTTCGAATACGTCATGCTCAACGATGTGAACGACAAGCCCGAACACGCGGCGATGCTGGCAACGCTCGCACGCGAATGCCGGGCCTTCGTGAATCTCATTCCGCTGCATCCGGGTGGCTCGCTCGGCTTTGCCCCAACGCCGTCATCGCGCATGGCAGCGTTTGCACGTGCGGTGCGTGCGCGCGGCGTTGAAGTGGCGATCCGCAAGAGTCGAGGCCTCGACATCGCGGCGGCGTGCGGACAGTTACGGACGGAACGGTTGGGCCGGCGGCTTCCAGTCGGCGCCGAGCGTGACAGTCACGTCGACGTAGGGTAGTGGCGCCGCGCGTTCGCGCACCACAACGGAACCGCCGAGCACGCGCGAGACGCGATCAGACCATGCGCGTGTGCGTGCGTCAACTTCCACAATTGTCGAATCGGAAGGAGCGGGCGCGTTTGCATAGTCGACAACGTCATAGCCGTAGTCGCGAAACAGCTGCATGCCGCGTCGGGCGAGTCCGGCACTCCCCGCTCCGTTGAGCACCCGCAGACGAATCCGTTCGCCCTCCGGCGCGCGCGCCTCTGCATCGAGTGCGACACTCGACGCGACTTCGGGAGCGACCGTCGTCTCAGTCGAGGTCGACGAGGCGAACCAGACTCCGAATGCAACGACCAGCAGTGCAAGACCCGCCACGATCCACGTGCGCGGTTGCATCAGCGAACCGAATCCCAAAGCGAAACGGTTTCGGGCGCCAACCCCTTGCCTTCCCTCAGCGCCCACTCGAGTCGCAGCCGCAAGACCTGGCGAAACACCGCGTCGAACTGCGAGGGCACGAGATTGGCAAGAAAGGCGCGGTCGGCCTGCATGAACTGACGCCCCGGCTCGAGGAAGTCAGCCATGTAGAGGGCGCGTCCGACGCGACTCCACCGCGACCAGCCCGTGGTGTGGTGGCGCACCGCATCGATCACGTCCGCTCGCGATTCACCATCGCGGACAAGCCAGCGCGCCGCCGCGGAGCCGTGCAACATGCCTACGGGACGATCGGAGTCGTCGGCATTGGCGCGAAGAACAGCATCCGGTGCATCACGCAGTGCATCGTGCCAGCGACCCGCGTCGTGCCACTGCTGCCGTTCGTCCGCGTCGAGAGAAAGCGCGTCACTCCACGCATCGAGCAGCGCCGTGACACGGGCGATGTGTCCGCGCCGCTTCTCGGAGGCGATGGCCCATTCAGGTAGCGCCGGCGGTGCGCCGGGGATGGACATGGGTAGCGACCGGCTCACGCATCCATGGCCGCGCGCAGCGAGGCCGCGAGCGCCACCGCCGATTCCACGCTGGTCTCGGCGGCACGGACGATGGCGCTGCCAACGACGACACCCTCAGCCAGTGTGGATGCCATTCTCGCCTGTTCGGGCGTGGAGATACCGAAACCGATGCAGATCGGCAGCGTCGTCTGAGCGCGAAGTCGCGCGACGGATGCCGGCAGTTCGTCAGAGAGCGCCGCGCTTTCGCCGGTGACGCCGAGTCGCGAGATCAGGTACACGAAGCCACCACCGTGCCGACCGATCTCGGCCATGCGCTCGGAAGGAGTGGTGGGGGCCACCAGCCGCACGAAATCCAGGCCGCTCGCTCCGAACCACGCTTCGCGCGCAGGATCGGCGCCGACGGGCATGTCGGTGACCAGCACACCGGACACACCAGCGCGACGCGCGCGGTGCAACACGTCTTCCCCGCCGGCCATGATGGGGTTGAGATACGAAAACAGCACAACAGGAATCGACAGCTTCGCCTCGGTGATCATCTCGAGGGCGCGATCGAGCGAGACACCATGATCGATTGCGATCTGTGAACTGCGCTGAATGACCGGTCCGTCGGCAAGCGGATCCGAGAACGGGACGCCGACTTCGAGGATATCGACACCAGCCTGCTCGAGTCCCTGCATGAGCGCCACACTGGAAGCCGGATCCGGATGGCCCGCCGTGCAGTAGGCCACGAGAGCACGACGTCCTTGCGCGCGCAGCCGGGCGAAGCGCGTGTCGATGGCAGAAGGTGCGGCGGTGGGGGCGGATGGAGCGGAGGAGACGGTCACGGCGCGCGGTACGGCCCGAAGGCGTTGATCACACAAAGTAGTCCGAAACGCGAATGCCCCAGCGATCGGGGTCGTCGGTCCGGATGATGGTTCGGAGATAATGACCCGAATCGTCCTGCGCCATGAGGTCGACGAGCGGCGGGTCCGGCAGCAGGTTGCCCTGGGCGTCGGAAAGTACGCGAACGACTGGCCGGGAGAGTGCCGCCGCCTCAGTATGGGCTGCGTGCACGACGCCCAGCTCGAAGCTGTCGAGCACCACGACCGTACCCACCGGGTAAATCCCCGTGAGATTCACGAACGCCTTCACGATCACAGGATCGAATCCAAGTCTCGTGTTGTCGCGCATGCCCTGCAGCACGTCCGCTGGCGACCACGGTGTGTCCTGGTATACGCGTGTCGACGTTGCCGCATCGAAGCCGTCGGCAACGGCGATGATCTTGCTCAGCAGGCTGAGGCGTCGCGGACGCACCACGGCGGGATAGCCCGTCAGGTCGATGCGCATGTGATGTTCGTGCGCCGATATCATTGCGCGCCAGGGACGACCCGAACCAACAGGCAGCGCGAACAACGCCAGTACGCCTTGCCATGCGTGTGACTGTATCACTTCGCGCTCCTGATCATCGAGCTTGCCGCGCTTGTTCAGAATCTCCGTTGGCACACGTGACTTGCCGATGTCATGCAGTAATGCGGCCACGCCAAGTTCGAGCAGCTGCAGCTTCGTAAGACCAAGACGCCGGCCGAGCGACACGGAAAGAATGCACACGTTCACACTGTGAACGAACGTGTACTCGTCGAACTCGCGCAGCGTGGTCATGCCGATGAGCGACGATGGATCAGTGAGGATTGCGTCCACCACCGACTGCACCGCGCGCTTGACTCGCTTGAGGCTCGGACTGCGTCCCAGTCGCGCTGCGGTCATGACTTCGCGAGTCACATCGAGCGAGCGCATGTAGGTCTGTCGTGCACGCTCGCGCGAGTCGAGATCCGCGTCGGAATCGAGTTCATCCACGGGCGGATCGAACTCGAACGCGTACACGTTGGCTTGCGCCAGGCGCTGCTCGAGCTGGCCAAGGCGGGCGTCTTCAGGATACTCCAGCGGCGGCGCCTGCAGAAATGCCAGCAGCACAACCCATGCGCGCGGCTCTGGTGCGGACGAGATGCGCAAGCTTCCGACGCCGGCTTCGCGAAGCAGGGTGCGTACGTAGGCAACGGCTGCGTAGTTGTCGAGCGCCAGTCGCACGCGCGTTTCGTTGACGAAAATATAGTCGCCCGACCGTCGAAGCTCACATGCCGCACCTTGCGCCATGATGCGCGCACAAGCCACACCGAGGTCGGCGAGCGCTTTTTGCACGGCCGTGTTCTCGACGGGGTAGAGTCGCACGGCGCGTAGTGCACCGTGAAACGCCACGACGACTGCGCGCGCCTGTCGCTCCTCGTCGGCGTCGAAGAGCGGGCCGCCAGCTCGCGACTCAGTCGCGACTTCCGTCGCGGTCGCGCGCGCTGTCATGCACCGCCTCCGCCGCGAAGCGCTCTCGCGACCTCGTTTCGTACCACGGCGTCGCTTGCAGTGCTCGCCTTCTTCAGCGAAGCGAACGCGGACGGAATAGCGACAATTCCCAAACCACGAGCAGCGCAGGCGCGGATCTCGGGTGTCTCGCGCGGGCCAAGCAGCGAGCGGCCGTTAAGCATGCCGTCAAGCACACTGACCCCACTTTCCCCGCACACTGCACCGAAGGCGTCGAAGAGCGCTGTCTTCTCCGAGCGATCCGCGTTTCGCATCTCTTTTCGTTTGAGCGCGGCCAGCAGCTTCGGTAAGGCGCCCCTGTGTTTGTTCACGTACACGGCACGGAGCGCCGCCACGCGCACTTCACGCTCGACATCCTCGAGCGCCTGATCGAGCAGCTGCAGCGCACCGGGCGACGCAATGGCGGCTAATGCGTGTGTGGCCTCCAGGCGGCGCGCCGTGTGCGC
>JBGTFN010000171.1:0-21794 GCA_041747275.1 Gemmatimonadaceae bacterium
CCGCGAGCAGCACCGCAACGGCAAAGTCTGCGAAACGCTCTGCCGCGACGCGGCGAAAGCGCGCCGGACGCGCCAAGTCCTGATGTAGGTCGGCCATGGCGACTGCCGTTGCGCCAAACGAAGTTCCTGAAGGCCTGGTCATGGCCGAAGGCTTCGACAAAGAACTCGAACTGCTGAAGACTTTTCTTCACGACTGGGCTGCGCGCGGCAACGACGAAGTGAAGCCGCTACTCGCGTGGCAGTTTCTCGGTCGCTCGAAATACTTTCGTCCGGTTACTCTGTTTGCGTGTCACGTGGCAATGTCCGACGAACCCGTCGGAGCAGAAACGATACGCGCGGCCGCCGCAATCGAGATGGTACACAACGTCTCGCTCATTGTCGACGATATTCTCGACCGCTCGCGCTTTCGTCGAGGTGTGCTGACGCTGCATTGTCGATTCGGACTGCTGCCCGCGCTGATGGCATCCGGCTACATCACGGCCGACGCCTTCGAACTGGTCGACCGCAATCCGTTCAACATCCAGCGCATCGCCGAGTTGTTCCGACGCCTCGCCGCGGCAGAAACATTGCAGTGGCGCCTGCGTCGTCAACCGCTGGGCGTCGAAGACTGGCGAGTCATCGCCGGCGAGGACACGGGCAGCATGTTCGAGGCGGCCGCCTGCCTCGGCACCGGCGACGAGAAGTTGCGGCACTTTGGACACTTGCTCGGCATGCTGTATCACGGCTGCGATGATGTGGGCGACGTCAAAGGCGCCGTCGCACTTGGTGGCGGCGGTGAAGAAGACCTTCGCGATGGCATCCTCACGCTGCCAGCCGCGATCGCGATTCGTGATCCTGAAGTGGCACTGCTTTTTCGCAATCCCACACCTGACGGGCTGCAGGTGCTGCTCGAGAAGATGGAAGCAGCGTTGCCGGTCGCTGAGCGATATCTCGACAGCATCGCCGCGGAGGCGGAAGCCGAGGCGACACGCGTGGCGCGCTCACCGGAGCTGCTGATCAGACTCGTGCGCAACACACGACGTCTTTCAGCTTGAGGTCTGCAGCTCCTTCAGGCGCAAGTGCACCGTCGCCTGAGCGCGCGGATCCCGCAGTCGCGTCGTCGACGCAAGCTTGAGCCCTTTGCGTGCGACGTCGGCCATCCATCGGGCGTGCCACCCCGGATCCTCGGCAAGCGAGCCCCACCAGCCGGTTGACCAACGTCCGAGGTCACCCATGAGTGGCACGCTTCGCAGTCGTCCCGATGCCAGTCCGGAGCTCAGCCGCTCCCAGTCGGCCGTAATAAGCGATGCCGACTTCGCCCAGATGCGACTCACAATGTCGAGCGGCCGAACATCAAGTCCCCCAAAGGCTGCGCCGCTCAGCCGTGCGAATGAAGGATCGCGCATCGCCAGTTCGCATCCACGCGAGACGATGCCAAGCCAATACGGGCCGAAGTGGCGATTGCGCATGATGCACGCCACGAAGTCGAGATAACACATGGCCGGGTCGAAGTATGCCTGAAACTTGCGACGATACGGAGCGAGCACCGCAGCCTCGGTGCGGCCGAGTTCGAGTGCATCCGCTATCACACTGGCGCCGATGAGCGCCGATTCAGCGGCAGGTGTGATGCCCTCCCCGGTCATGGGATCGACGAAGCATCCCGCATCGCCGATCAGTATGCCACCGTCAAAGTAGTTCGGTCCGTGGCCGCCGTAGGTCTTGACGATCCCGCCGATCGGCTTCGATGCCAGTCGAATGTTTCGACATCCCGGATGCAATGTGGTCAGCTTCTGCAAAAACGTGGCAAACAATCTGGGAACACTCGTCTTGTTTCGATCGCGTGTCTCCGCAAGTATGCCCACACCCACGTTCGCGCGACCATTCGACATCGGAAACATCCAGCCGTATCCCGGGAACAGATCTTCGTCGAACACGAATGCGGCTTCCCCATCGGCGATGTCGATGCCATCCACGTATGCGCGCTGTGAAACGGCCGTGTAGCGCGAATCATCGTTGAGTTGCCCGAATGATCGCGCCACCACGGAGTGCGTGCCGTCGGCGCCGACGACGATGGGTGCATGGACCGTGGACTCGCCCGACGCACTCCGACAGTGCACCACCATCCGTCCGTTGATCCGTTCCACGGATGATACATGGCAACCTTGACGAACTTCTGCACCCGCAGTTTCGGCAGACTCGAGCAGCCGTTGATCGAGCGCTTCGCGCGGAATGATGTACCCGTGCTGTGGCAGTTCTTTCTGCCCGGCGTAGAACGGAATGTGATTGCGATACGCCGTCCTGCCGTTGAGCAGCAAGTTGACGTGCGTGATGGCGAGCGGACTGGTGGACTCGAGTGCATCGA
Organism: Gemmatimonadaceae bacterium; assembly: GCA_041747275.1. Lineage (GTDB taxonomy): Bacteria > Gemmatimonadota > Gemmatimonadetes > Gemmatimonadales > Gemmatimonadaceae > JAABRT01. The sequence continues at coordinate 2,342 of JBGTFN010000171.1, forward strand.
GACAGCCCATGGTCTGGAAGATGCTGAGTCCGCGCGGCTCGACGAAATCACCGCACACCTTCTCCCGCGGAAACGTCGCACGATCGAGCACAAGCACGCGCACGCCGCGGCGCGCCAGCGACCAGGCCATGACGGCTCCCGCCGGTCCGCCGCCGACAACGATCGTGTCGTAGATGGGAGCGCGCTTGCGGACTGACGCGCGAGCCGGAGCCATGCTAGGAGCGCTCAAGGACAAAATCGCAGGTGACCCACGGCAAGCCTGATTCGTGCACGGAGAGCTGGGACAGCGTCAGTCGATACGTCTCGCCGTCGACCTTGAACTGTACCGGATCACCAAGCCGAACTTCACCGTGCCACTGATCCTGCAGACACGGGCCGGGCGTTGGCAGTAGCAACACGTCGCCGTCGTGCGGCACTTCTCGCATGGCGTGCGAGGTTGCGGCGATCTCTACCGTGACGAAGTCGCGCGATCGCGGCGTGCGCACAGCGACAACGAGATCGCCGACAAATGCATACGGCTCCGATTCCGGAGAGTCCACGACGGTCGCATTCCAATGCGCAGGAGTCATAGCACGCCCTCGTAGTTTGATGTCGACGCGTACGCGTACATGGTGCGGCCGCCTCGTGCCGCGCGCAAGTACCATCTATGGCTGTGCTCGCCCGTCATCGTTGGTCTTGACGTGTACATCGTTTTGCATATCGTCAGGTAGTTGTCGTGCTCATCGCCGGCATCGCATCAACCTGCAAACGCGGATGTTCACATGGCGACCAATGTCCATGTCAAGAGCATGCCACGCGTGGATATCGACGAGCTGCCCCCCGTCGATGTCAGCGTACTCGACCTTCCACCGGTCGATGTAAACGTGAACTCGTTACCCGATCTCCGCATCACGGACATCGGACCCGTAGGACCCGTCACGCTCGCCGGCATCCCGAGCAACTACACCGTTGGCGTCACCAGCCTGCCAGACGTCAACTTGCGCATTCGCGAGATTCCGTCGCTACGCGTGCATGTACCGGCAAACTTTCGTCTCGGGTTGTCCGTGCTCGGCGTCGAGCTTGCGGCGCTGCATCTGTGCGGCGAAGCGCAAATCATCACCGAACCATACGTGCCCAATCCCTGCGAGCGATGTGGCCCGCCAGATCGTCCGCCAAATCTTCAGGGCAATGAGGTGGGTGCGGTGCTGCGCATTGGCAGCCAATGAACGCAGCCAGGATGGGCGACGAACTCACGTTCAGCGGCCCGCCGCGAAACGTACGGGCACTCGTGCCATTCACCGTCGAGCGGTCGACGGTCGTCCCTATCGCTTTGCACATCGGAGTGCGGCTCAGCATCGTTCGGGCAGTTTTGCGTCCTCTCGCCTCGGGATCGAGCGAGATCCGACTCCGGCTTCCTGATCAGAGTGCGCCCGGACTGTATCACGGCGAAGTTACCATTGACGGCAAGGCCCGCTCAGTCATCGTTGAGATTGAACCGCAGTTTCGTGTTCGTATCGAGCCGGCCCAGACTACGCTCACGATTCAGCCAGCGTCGAGAGAGCCATTCGCGCTGACGATCATCAATGGCAGCAATGTGCCGATCGATATTCCCAAGCTTGCCGCGTTTGACCTCGATGATGCCGATGGTCAGGAGCGTGCGCTAGGCCGATCATTACGCGCCGCCCTCGGGCCCGGTGAGCAACGCGTCGAACGGTTCTTCGAAGAGTTGCGCGAGAGTCATGGCGGTGAAGCGCGCGTGACGATGCGCAGCGGCGCGGGACCGCTGGCGCCGGGTGAAGCACGCGAGATTGCGTGCGTCCTCGAGGTTTCGGAAGCGGTGCGCCCTGGTCGTTCGTACTCGGGCTCATTCGAGATCGGGCCCGTTTCACACGTGATTGTGGCCGACATCATGTCCAGCTCACGTCCGACAAAGGAGCGCGCCGCCAGATGAACTCGACTACGGAAAAGCTTCCCACGCTCACGCTCGGCAACTCGATGACAAGAATGCTGGATGTGCCTGCGCGGCTCGCTGCCGCCGTCGTGGGCGGAGCGCTGGAGCGCACCTCCTCGGGCTGCACGATCCCGCCACCCTGCTGGGAGCCGAAGCACGCTGGCACGTGCAACCTCACGCTGGTGCCGGGCAACAAGGCGCTGCTTCGACTCCACGTGATGAACTGCGGCTGGAATCGACAGATCGTTTCGGTCACGGCGATCGGCAAGCTCGCTGGCTGGATCTCCTTCACTCCCACGACGCTGCTGGTCGACCCGCAGGAGCGCGCAACGATTGTGGTGAGCGTGCAGGCGCCCGAGTGGGCGAAGGCAGGCGAGCGGTTGTCCGGGCCGGTGATCGTTCGCGGATGCCGTGACCACTTCGTGCGCGTAGAGATCGTAGTTGCTGACTGCACGACCGCCGCGTGCTGCGATTTTGCGATTGACGATTGTGCAGACCGCGTGCATCACTGGTATGACCACTTCTACTGCATGCGTCCGTGCAACACGCCCCGCCGGCCGACAACTGCTGGAGCGCGAGATGGCTGACGGAATTGACATGACGGAGATGATGAAGCGTGCCGTGCAAGCCAATGCGAAGTTCTACAAGGGGTGGATCGACCTCACTCTCGAGTATGTTCGCGGCATGTCGGCCATTCTTGGCAACGAGCCGGAACAGGCCGCGCCCATTGCGGAAATGGATGCGAGCACCGGTGCGCTCGTGATCGAGGGTGAGGCCGGCGAGGCTGCACGCGGCGCGTTTCTCGTCACCAACGACCTTGGCCGCGCACTGAACTGCGAGTTCGTGTCGTCAGCATTCAACGACGCGCTCGGCGCGCGCGTGGACGTCAAGCCCGTCTTCGATCCGCCGCGCATCGAGTTGGCTCCGGGTGAGCAGCGTGTGATTCAGGTGGCGATGACGATCGATCGGGCGATGAAGGCTGGCGCGGGTTACGCCGGCGAGTTTTCCATCGCGGGAATGGACGGCTTCGCGGTTCCGGTGGTGCTTCGCCGTCTGCATCGCGTCGATGAAGCCGTCAATGACAAGAAAGTCGAGCGCTCCGATGACACAGACAGACATTCGGAGGGTTCATCCACAAGCGCCGGCACCCCGGCAAAACGCCGCGCGGCATCCAAGGCTACGAAGAAGCAGAAGCCCGGGCGCCCGAGCCGCTGATCAACACTCGCCAGGACTCAAGTACCCGGATTACAGTCCTGACAAGCGTGCTACCGACAGACGGGTCTTGGCATCGGGGGTGGCCTCGACGCTCCCGGCTCCAGGACCACGAACGGAAGTCGATCATCCTCGACGGTAAGACGCTCGACCACCAGCTGGCGGACCGGCTCTTGATTCCGCATCGCCGGGTCGAAGCGCCACTCCGCAAGTCCGCGAAGGGCAGTGTTGCCGAACGCCACGGTGGTACGCTTCAGCAGTACCGCCGTTGACACGACAGGCGCCCCCCTCTCATCGACAACGAACTCGAGCGTCGCGACAAGACACCTCACATCGCGCGGAAAGGTGGCGCGCGGTTTTGCCGCACGACGCAGCTTTGCGGGCCGATCCACCTCGCACGCGGCAAATACGGGCGCGTTCCCGAAACGCACAGAATCGGGCGCCACCGACATGCACGCGCCCGTAGACGGTTCCTGCGCGCCTAGCGGGACAAACGGGAAGACAAGCGCAATCGACAACGCGTGACGCATCATCGTCACCTCCGGTTAGGTCTTTCCAGATGCAGTCTTACGAGTAGAGAGCTCGCGCGGTGCCCGTCATCGACAGCGGCGCAGGTTCACGCCGTATCTGCATGCGGGCCTGGACCCGTGTGCGAAACGTGCCATCGACCGCCTGCCCCGCCTGTTCCGCTGGCCGAAAGCGTGCTGACCGCACCCACGCGATCGCTTCTTCGCGGTTCTCCGTCGCACCCAGCCCGGTCACCTCGAGCGTTTCCAGGTCGGGTCGCCCGGCTGCATCGACGCGGACAGCAATTCGGAGATCCAGCACCACGCCCGTCGGACTTCCAGACGGCGTGCGCCACTGCGGTCGGCTACTCGACATTATGCTGGGCGCCGTAGCAGTTCCGGACATCGCCGACCGAGGCGCGCAGCCCGCGCCGATCACACAGAGAAGAGCGAGGGCGAGCAGGATTCTCATAAAGTGGTTCAATGGCGCTGAAGGTCATCCTAGTGATCAGAGCGACGCGTTCCGCAAAATGCTGAGCGGCGGCGTGGTGCGCTAGCGCCGCCTGCGGCGAACGGACATTTCGTGACGAAGGGAAGTGCCACACACCTGTAGGTGTGCCTGCAAGCAAGCTTGCTCAACCGCGCTCGATGACCCAAGTCCAGAGCACAGCCACCGGCGCGGTAGGCAGCGCGCGCGGGGGCAAGCGCGACCGCAGCGCGCGACTCCCCACCCCCGGACTGAGCGGATTGAGCGGTGTGCGCGGCACTACATTGCTGCGTAACCGAAACGGCGTCCTGGCCTCGTTGCTGGGCGCCGTGCCTGCTCTGCTCAGCGGCTGACCATGCATAGCTTCGAGTCCTGGTTGCAAACCGTCGGTTTGTCCGAATACGCCGCGCTGCTCGCCGAGCACCGTGTCGATTTTGACGTCATCTCGGAACTGACGGACGAGGAACTGCGCGAGCTGGGCATTCCGCTCGGTGATCGCAAGCGATTTCTTCGCGCAGCCGCGGCAAGACTCGCACCGGATCCTCCATCGACCGACGCATCCCTATCGTCGCAGCGGTCGGCGACGGTCGCTGAAGGTGCCGGTACTATCGCCGACGAACTCGCGCACGCAGAGCGCCGGCAAGTCACGATTGTCTTCTGCGATCTCGTCGATTCCACCGCGTTGGCCAGCCGTCTCGATCCTGAGGAGCTCGCGGATGTGATGAAAGGATACCAGGCTTGCTGCGAGGCGGTGGTGTCCGAATGGCAAGGACATCTTGCCGAGTTTCTGGGTGACGGCGCCGTGGTCTATTTCGGCTGGCCGTTGGCGCATGAGAACGACGCTGAGCGCGCGGTGCACGCGGCGCTGGAGTTGACGCGCACGGCAGGAAAACTGATGGCAGGCGGCGCTCCACTTGCGGCGCGGGCTGGAATCGCCACAGGACTTGTCGTGGTAGGCGATATCAAGAGCGAATCGCATCACCACCGTGAAGGAGCGGTCGGCACGACACCGAATCTCGCGGCTCGCCTGCAGTCGCTTGCGCCGCGCGGCGGCGTCGCGATCACGGGACAGACGCGGAAGCTGATCGGCGAGAACTTCGCGCTCGAACCGCTTGAACCGCAGCAAGTCAAAGGCATTCCGGAACTCGTGGAATCGTGGCTGGTCACTGGAGTGCTCAGCGGACGAAGTCGATTCGATGCGCGGACCGGTGCGAACCTGCGGCGCATGGTGGGACGCGAAGCCGAGCTCGCGCTTCTGCTCGCGGCGTGGGACGTCGCTCAGTTTGGTAGCGGACGTGCCGTGCTCATCTCGGGCGAAGCGGGCATTGGAAAATCGCGTCTGCTGCAGTCGCTGGTGGAACACACAGCACAGGTGTCTCGCGAGCACATCGCGTTTCAATGTTCGCCATTTCACCGTGATACGTCGCTGAGACCGTTCATCGAGTGGCTGAAGCGATCGGCACATATCCTGATTGGCACAGAGCCGGACGAGGCGCTCGCGAAGATCGAGACGTACCTCATCGGATTCGGCTACGAGGTCACGGAAGCCGTTCCGCTGATCGCCGCGCTGTTGTCGGTGCCTTCCGACTCGCGTTACCTGGAACCCCTGCTCAGCCCGCAGCGGCAGCGTGAGCGCACGATCGAACTGATCATCGACCTGATTGTCGCGTCCGCGCAGGCTCGCCCGGTACTGATGGTGATCGAAGACCTCTACTGGGCCGACCCGACGACGTTGGAGTTGCTCACGCTGCTCACGGCGCGCGGCGACGAGTTCCCGGGCCTTGTAGTGATGACGGCACGACCGGGTTTCGAGTCACCATTTTCTGCTCAGCAGGTCTTGACGATTTCTCTTGACCGGCTCCCGCCCACGTCGACGCATGAGCTGGTTGCCGACCTTGTCGGCGGTCGGCGGGTCCCTGACCCAGTCATCGAGCTGGTGGTTTCCGCGGCCGGGGGCGTGCCTCTGTTCGTCGAGGAGCTCACCAAGTCGCTGCTGGAATCGGGACGGCTGCGCGAAGTCGGCGACACATTCGAGTTGGTGTCCACGACGGAGCATCTCGCGATCCCTGCGACGCTGCACGACTTGCTGGTATCGCGTCTCGACGGTCTGCCTGCGGGGAAGGTGGTGGTGCGAGTGGCTGCCACGGTGGGACTTCGCTTCGCGCGCAGCCTGATCGAGCGCGTGCTGCCCGCGCTCGCCAATCGACTGAGCGACGACCTGCGACAACTCTGCGAAGCGGGCATCCTCGAGGCGACCGCAGAGCGCGGCGCGGACGAGGGCTTCGCGTTCCGGCACGCACTTGTTCGTGAGGCGGCATATCAGTCGCAGCTCAAGTCTCGACGGCGCGACGTGCACCGAGACGTTGCCCGAGTCCTCGAAGAACACTATCCCAGCGTAGTGACGGGCGAACCGGAGGTGCTTGCGCATCATCACGCAGAAAGTGGTCAGGCTGAAGTGGCTGCGGGATACCTGCTCGAGGCGGGTCGCATGGCAATGCGCGGCAGCGCGCTGCGAGAAGCGCTCACGCATTTGTCGAAAGGTCTGCAGCTGGTGAGCACATGCACGCACTCACCAGCAAGGGACCGCCTCGAGTTGCGACTGCAGGCGGCGCTCGGCACCACGTACATGCAGGCACGAGGGTGGGCGGCCCGCGAGGTCGAAGAGTCCTACCTCGCCGCTGCCATGCTCAGCGAAGCGGCGGAATCTGTCGCAGAGGAGATCCGGGTGCTATGGGGCACGTGGGTCTACTATCAGGTGCGCGGTCGGTTGGATGACGCGGTGGTCGCTGCCGCGCAGATCCAGGCGCGCGCGGATCGCGACGGCACCGACGAGTCACTGCTCGTCGCCGACATGATCGGCTTGCAGGTGCATTTGTATGCCGGCAACGTGCGTGAATCGTTGCGACGTTGCGCGCGCTTTCGGCAGCGTTACAACGCGGAACGCCACCGACCGCTGACCGACCTCTATTCCACGGATCTCGAACTCGTCTGCGTGGTGCACGAAGCGATCGGGCTCTGGATCATCGGCGAAACAGCGCGCGCCGGCGACACGGTCCGGTACGCGCGGGCGCTCGCGACGACGGGTCAACACCCGTACTCCATCGCCTGGAGTCATACCTGGGGCGGCGTGGTGGATGTGCTGATGGCAGATACAAGCGAGCTGGCGCCGGCGCTGCAAATTGGACAGGACATCGCGCGTGAACATGGGTACGCGTATGTCGTCGCGATGGGACGCACGCTGCAGGGCTGGCTCGATGGCAAGCTCGATGATGCACAGACTGGCGCCGAACACATGCGCGCGGGTCTCGCCGAGTTCCGCGCCACCGGTGCCGAGATCGCATGTCCGTTCTTCGAAACGCTCGAGGCGGAACTTCTCGTTCGCGCTGGGCGCTTCACAGAGGCGCTGGAGCTGCTTGCGCGGGCGCAGGCGCAGATCGACGCCTGGGGTGAACGCTGGACTGAGTCTGAGGTGTACCGAGTGCGGGCCAATGCGTTCGTGTCAGTCGCCGGCGAGTGCACGGCCGAGGCAGAAGCGAATTTCCAGCGAGCGATGCAGATTAGTGAACAGCAGGGCGCGCGGGCATGGCTGCTGCGTGCGAGACACGATTACGCGGCCGCGTTGCAGCGCTCGGGGCGCGGCGAGCAGGCGCGCGCACTGCTTGCGGAAGGAACCGATCACCACTGACTTGAGCGAGTGCCACGATGCCGAAGCAAGCTGCGTATGACGTGATCATTGTCGGTGCTCGCTGTGCGGGCAGCGCGACCGCGATGTTGCTCGCACGACACGGTCACTCGGTCTTGTTGCTCGACGCCGACAGTCTTCCAAGCAACTTCGAAGGCTCGACGCACCTGCTGTGGCAGAGTGGGGTTGCACGACTCGCAAAGTGGGGCCTGCTGGACCGACTCAAGTCCACGGATTGTCCACCAATCCGAAAAATCACACTCGATCTCGGCGCGATGTCGCTCGAAGGCAACGCGCCACCGGCAGACGGCCACGACGAGGCCTACTGCCCGCGCCGATTGGTACTCGACGCGCTGCTGCTCGATGCTGCGCGCGAGGCAGGTGTCGAGTTTGCGTCCGGCGCGCGCGTGCGCGACCTGATCTGGACGGATGAACGTGTTTCCGGCGTGTCGTGGACGGAGGCAGATGGCACGGAGCGCACCGCCCGTGCACGTATGGTCGTGGGCGCGGATGGCGCGAACTCCACGATTGCGCGCCTGGTCGATGCCCCGATCGTCGATGAGCATCCAAGATTGGAGGGTATCATCTGGGCGTACTTCAACAACGTCCCCAGCGAGGGCATGGAGTTCTATTCACGTCCGCGGCGCATGCTGATGGTGTATCCCACCAACAACGGACAGGCACTCGTTGGCAGTTGCGTGCATCACGAAGACTACCCCGAGATTGCGCGTGACGCGGACACGGCGATGCTGGCTGAGATTCAGGCGCTCGCACCAACTCTCGCAGAGCGCGTGCAGGCCGGTGCGCAGGATGGACGCTGGCTGACTCGCTCAGCGAAAGGTTTCCGTCGGCAGGCCACCGGGAAGGGCTGGGCGCTGGTGGGCGATGCCGGTGTGACGATGGACCCGATCACCGCTGCCGGAATCTCGAATGCGTTTCGCGACGCCGACCTGCTCAGTGCAGCGATTCACGATGGCCTGAACAGTGGCGACGGCCTCGACGACGTGGTGGAGCGCTTCGGCAGTGAGCGTGACGCGGTTTCGGTTCCGCTGTACGAGTTCGCTCGTGAATCGGCCAAGCTCGAACCACCACCACAGCTGATCATGGATCTTTTTGGCGCCATGCCGGGCCAGCAGGATGCGATCGACGAATACTTCGGTGTCTTCGCGCAGACTGTGCCGGTAGCCGAGTTCTTCTCGGAAGCGAACTTCACGAAGATCCTCAGCCGTCAGAGCGTTCGCGAATAGAGCAACGCCGTGGCGCGCATCTCCATGCCGATGCCCATGATCACCATGTGCTGCTGTGTGATCTGATCACCGCATGTGGCGAGATTGACCGCCGCCGTCGCCGATACCATGTCGGCGAAATCCGGCAGCGTGCTGATGTACAGCGCTGGTGCGATGTGCGTCTGCCAGTAGGTCGCCACCATCTCGGACGTCTGATGTGGCACGAGCGCAATGTCGTGAGCGGTGAGCTTGTTGCGGGTCAGCAATCGATTCACCACGGCCACGGGAACCGGCAATCCGAAGTTCTTCACGGCGGGTCCGCCACGCTCGGGGTCGAGCGCCATGAGCGGTGCAGTGAAGATGGTCGGACTCGCCGAGAAATGCGGCGGTACGGCAACCGGACGCGGTGCCATGCGAAAAGCGCCGTAGTAGCTCGTATCTGTCTCGTTCTCCCAATCCACAAGTGCGAAGCAACTTGCGTCCGCCGTTCGCGTGACGACCGCAGCGCCGGCACCATCTGACGCGGCCACGCAGACTGCCTCGTGGTAATCCATATGTGACGTCCACGCGCTAGAAGACACCACGAGCGCGCAGCAGATCGTGCCAGCCGCGATCATGTCGTTCGCGATCTTGAGCGCGTCAACGAATGCGGTGTACTCCGCATTCAGCGCGAGAACCCGACAGGTGCGGGACAAACCAAGTTGTGCGTGCACCTCGGCCAGCGGACTTGGCGCCAGATACTCACCCATGGTGGCCGCCCCGATCAGCATGTCCACCTCGGCTGCCGCAACTCCCGCATCGCGCAGTGCCTCCAACGCGGCCGCAATCGCGATGCTGGTGACCGTTTGCCCAGGTCCCAGTACACGACGGTCCTTGAGTCCTGCGAAGATATCGTGATTGGGAAGTGGGTTCGCCGTCACGTAGGCGAACACGGGATCGTCGTTGCCGCGGACGATGTCGCCCACGGCAGATCCGGTGCCGATGATGGCGATGCGTTGGACATCTGACACCATCACAGCCCCTTCGACGTCGGTGTGCAATTCAGCGCCTCCGGTGTCTGCTGCCACGACGGAGCGGATAGGCCAAGATGATTCTGCAGCATGTCCTCGGCGGTCTGCAAGGCGCCCTCAACCCATCCCTGCGCATGTGAGTAGGCTTCCCCGCAGATGTACACGCGATGCGGCGGCGCGGGTCGCACAATACGCCGCGACACGTCGAAGCTTTGTGCGCCGACCTGCCAGAAGTTCGCACCACCACCGAATGGATCTTCTCCCCAGTCGCGATAGGCCGCGGAGTACGGCGCAGGGACGGCAGTAGGGTCCTTCACGCCATGCATCTCCAGCAGTTGACGATGCACTTCCTCCACCATGCGTTTTGGCGCCGTCATGGATGACCAATCGGGCAGCTCGAACTCCTGGCTCGGAACAGCCGGATCATTCAGGTGCGGCGTACTCGTGGAGTCTCGAAGCCCGGCCCAGTAATCCAGATCTGTGCCATCGTCGTAGATGAGGATCACGGCGTGGCCATTCACCGGATTCACCTTCCAGTAGATGCACTGACGGATCGGAAGATCAGTCACCGACTTTCCGGCGGTGATCGTTCGCATCAATCCGGTTCCCGAGTCCACGGGTTTCATTTCTTCCCACCACGCGCGCGTGTAGCAGATGGCGAGCTTGAAGAGTGGGATAGGCAGCACGGATTGCACCAGCTTCCGCACTTCGACATTCTCCGGCGCAAACACCGGACCGCGCTGCTCGAGCAACTCCAGTGAACGGCGTGGCATCGCCAGAATCAGATGACGTGCCATCACCGTTTTGGGGCCGTCGACCGTATCGAGCGTCAGCGTAATCGGCTGTCCGAGCTCGGCACCATCGAATCCGCACAAGCGCGAATTCAAGTGAATCTCGCCACCGTCTGCAATCACCTGCTCGGCGAGCGTCAGCGGTACGGCATCGAAACCATCCACCACGTGCAGATACTGCACGAGCGGACCGTAGTCCCCGACGTTCCACGGAAATCCGTCGGCCGCGTTCCATGTATGCAGGATGCTGTCATAGCCTGAACTGTCCTGCGCAAGATCGAGTGCCTCGCCTCCAATCGCCCGCAACATGAGATAGCGCATCGGAAGGTTGTAGAGTGGCTGGCCATCGAGGGTGCCTTCGCGCGCCACCTTCTCCCAGTCGGCGGCGGTCAACTTCGTTGACAGCTCCTGCCAGCGATCGATCGTGATGCCGACGACTTGCTGGATGACGCCCGAAAGCGCACGCATTGCCGCGACTGCGGTGAGATTGCTCAGGTTCTCCGGCGAACGCTCTCCGGGACCGAGCTGGTACGGCAGGTTGTCGGCATCTGCCAGTTCGAAAATGCGCAGCAGCTTTCCGCGCAGGTACGCCACATTCTGCGGTTGTACGTCGAGCAGTGTTTCGGTCTGCAGCTCGAGGTGCTGGACGAGTGATGACGTCAGATACTGCGTCGGGCAGATGATGCGCATCCCGCCAAGTTCCACTCGTGCATTGGGGATTGCCGGCGGGATCACAGAGAGCAGGCGTCCACCCAATCGGCCGCTGCTTTCGATCACCGCAACGCGCGGCGGCGACGCGTCAGGTTTCGCATCACGCAACAGGCGCCACGCGCTGTACAGTCCCGACACGCCACCGCCGACGATGACATAGTCAAGCACCTCGTTCGGTTGTCCACTCATGATGGATTCCCCACCTCAGACGGGGAGGTGGGTGGCGCACACGGTGGTGGCGGCAGCGTGGGCCAGCCGTACGGTGGCATCGGGGCCGTGTCGATATGCGCGACAATCACTTGCGGACGCTTGTTGGCGCTCGACTGCTTGATGGCGGTGCGCAACGCGTTCGCAAACTCCGCCGGCCCCTCGTTCGGCATGATGGCGACCGCATCCGCACCGAATCCTTCGGCGACCTTGACGAGATCCGGCGCGCCAAGCTGGTAATACTGCGACCACGGCCTGTCCCCGGGAAAGAGATCAGCCATTCCCTGACTCACCATCGCGAGGTCGTTGTCATACAGCACCACGATGATCGCTCCGATCCCCTGTTGTGCGGCAGTCGAGACTTCAGCGGCGTGCATCATGAAGGCGCCATCGCCGACGAGCGCCACACAGACCTTGTCGGGCGCCCCGAGCTTTCCGCCAATCACGGCGCCGACGCCGAAGCCCATCGGCCCCATGCCAAGCGCCGAGTGATAACGCACTGGAGGATCGATCTCCATGTAATGCAGTGACCACCCAACGCAGTTGCCCGCGTCGATGAAGACGTGTCCATCAGTGACTGTTTCATTGATCACGCGCACCAACGCGGCCGGGTTGATCGGGCAGGCGTTCGATGCACGATACTCCGGGTTCGCGAAGGGCGAGTTTCCGCCCGTAATGTCTGCCATGAGTTTTCTGCGGGCCTCCGCCCCCTGCATATCGGGCTGGTGACGAATCGCGACGTCGCAGAGTGCATCGATCGTGGCGCCAATCTCACCGACGATGCCACGTGTGATCGGATACTCGCGCCCCATGACCGACTGATCGAGGTCCACCTGCACGAAGTTCGTGGTTGGAATCAGCGTCCGGGAGTACTGGTCCGTGGCCGCATCGGAGGTGGCGAGTTCACCCAGATTCGAGCCCATCACAACAATCGTATCGAAGTGGTTCGGGTCATCCACCGGCAACATGTACAGCTCCGGCCATCGGCAGGCAGTCATGCCGAAGTTGCGAAGTGACATCGGATGACTTTCCGGAAATATCCCCTTGGCATCCGGCGTCGTCATCACGGGAATGGCGTATCGTTCGACGAACTGCACGAACCGATGCATACGCTGCGAATCGCCCAGCGCCACGCGCGCACCGTTTCCAAGAAACAGGAGCGGACGCCTTGAAGTTGACAGTTCCTCGAACGTGAGTCGCACACGCTCGATGTCGGTGCCGCTCGCCAACGTGCGATACGCTGTCGGCGACGACGGAAACTGGATTTCATTCGGGTGCGCCTTGTTGTTGCCGGTGACGCAACTGCCGGCCACGTTGTTCGGCAGGCTGATGTGCGTGGCACGGTTGGGCAGCGATCGCGCGGAACGCAGCGCCTGTGTGAAGAGCGTCGTGAAGTTTGCTTCGTGCGACACGATCGCACTGTACTCGACGGCGTTCTTGAAGATGACGCTCACATCGAGACGCGCGTCGACGCCCTCCTGCAGATATCCCTGCCCGGAGAACTGCTGCGGGATCTCCCCGGTGATGGTGAGCACTGAGCAGTTTGCCGACTGCGCATTCATCGCAGCGGTGACAGCGTTGGTGGCCGACGGTCCCGAGGTGGTAAAGACGACACCCAGCCCGCCAGTGACCACCGCATAGCCGTGCGCGATATAGCCGGCGCCGGTTTCGTGTCGGCAGATCACGAAGTTGAACGTGTCGCGTCGGTGCTTGAGTTCGTCCATGACGTAGATCAGCGCGCCGCCCGGAACGCCGAACACCGTGGTGGCATCTTCGAGTTCGAGGTAGTCGAGCAGGAGTTGCGCGACCGTCCGATTGTTCTTGACCGTCATCTGCGTTCCCATCGGCGCGATGCCGGTGATCTCGGAATACATGGCGTTGTTGCTCGGGTGTGGGAGTCCAGCGGACGTGTGAGTCGACCTTCGCGTGCTTTGCGTCGCGCGAGTCAGGGAAGATGCGACGTGAACCCGGCGAGCGCGAATCACCCGCGCGATGGAGAGGTACCGGCGGCGGCGCTGCTGCGGGGGGGGGCAGCCCGGCTCCTGCCGTTAGCTTTCAGTGAGCGTGCCGGGGCGTGCGTCCACTATCGGCAGCCGGAGCAGTGCGCACAGCTCGGCGAATGCAGGGAGCGCCCGGAGCGGATCGAAAGTCGGACGCACGCCGACCCAGATGAGGTCGGCAGCTCGCAGGTCGCGCGCCAGCCGGAGCAGCCGCATGGCTTCGTCAGTCTCGCCCAGCGCGGTCGCAATCTGCGCTGCAAGCACCGGCGACTGGTAGCGATGCATCGCATCTTTCGCCAGAAGCTCGCGGTAGTGCGTTGCTTGTTCGAGGCGTCCCGAGACCGCATGAAGGTGGCCAAGCGCGGCCAGACACTCGGCACTGGCGGTCAGTTCCGTCGCCCGCTCGAGCGCGAGTTGCGCCGCCGACACATCGCCATTCAGGGCAAGCGCCAACCCTAAGAAGAAGTGCCCCATCGCGAAGCGCTCGTCGAGTTGCAGCGATTCCCGGCTGTCCGCAATTGCCGCTGCGACATTGCGCGCATAGTAGTGAGCCGCGGCACGGCTGACCACAATCGATCGCGAGAGCGGATCGAGAGCGCGGGCTGTCTCGAGCGCACGGTACGCATCCTCAAAGCGTCCATGCGGCACGAAAACCGTGCTCGCGATCCACTGGTATGAAGTCGGATACTGCGGATCGGAGGCGATTGCCGCCGCGAAGTCGCGCAGGGCTCCATGCCAGTCGCGTTCGTACACCGCCAGTACGCAGCCACGCGCACACAGCGCTTCGGCCGACGACGGGTCAAGCGACAGGGCGAGTTCAGCGGCAGCCCGAGCAAGTGGCATCACGTCGAGAGGAGACGCAAGGCCATACAATCCCAGCGTGGCAAGCGTTTCCGCTTTCGCCGCCGCCGCCTGGGCGAACTTCGGGTCGAGCGACAGTGCCTGCTCGAGATGCTCGAGACTGCGCTGCATCGACACTTCGGTGCGCATGCCCCACCAGTACCGTCCCTTGAGGAACTGCTCGTACGCGGCCACACTCGCAGTCGGTGGAGCACTTGCCACGCGCGTCGCGAGCCGTGCACCGCCCTCCTCCCGCAGCAGCGTCTTGAGCTGCGTGGTCACGGCCTGGGCGAGGTCATCCTCGATCGTGAATACATCGTTGGGTGTCCCGTCGAAGCGTTGTGACCAGATCTCGGTACCCGATGCCGCGTCGATGAGCTTCGCCGTCACTCGCAGTCGATCGCCCGCGCGGCGCACGCTGCCGTCGACGAGACGCCGCACACGCAGCCGAGCGCCGATGTCACGCACATCGTGCGACGTGCCCTTGAACGCGAAGGCAGACGTCCGGGCGATCACGCGCAATCCATTGACTCGCGAGAGTTCGCTGGTGAGTGCCTCACTGATACCGTCAGCGAGATACGCATCCGCGGGATCCGGACTCATGCTGGCAAACGCGAGCACCGCGATCGAGTGCGGCGCAGCCGTTTCAACGGGACCCGTGAGCACCGAGGTGCCAAGCCGCACAGTGTCGATGATGGCAACAACGTCTTCAGCGCGCTGCGGTCGGTCGGCCGGGTCGCGCGACATCAAGCCGAGCATCAGCGACGTGATCGCTTCCGGAACAGCGTTCGCCGATTCCGGGACGTCGGGCGCAGCGCCGGAGAGCTTGTGCGCAAGCGTTGCCATTGCAGTGGCCCCTGCGTATGGCAGCACGCCAAGCAGCATCTCGAACAGCAGGCAGCCGAGTGCGTAGAGATCGGTGCGCCCATCAACGGACTCGTCGAGCATCTGTTCCGGGCTCATGTACGCGGGCGTTCCAACAGCGAGCCCCGGTTGCGTCAGACGAGGGTTGGTCTCCAGACGCACTGTCGTTGCGCGCGCGATGCCAAAATCCGCCACGATTGCATGACCGTCGGACAGCAGGATGTTCTCTGGCTTGATGTCCCGGTGCACGACGCCGCGTCCGTGCGCGTAGGCGAGCGCATCGGCCACCTCACGTGCGATCAGCAGCGCGTCAGGCAGTTGAAGGGTACCCTCGCGCATCATGCGGTCGCGAAGCGACTCTCCCTCCACGTACGGCATCACGTAGTACGTGCGGCCGCCGGATTGATCGGAATCAAGCAGCGGAAGGATGTGCGGATGCTGGAGCTGCGCGGTGACGCGAATTTCCTGCGAGAATCGCTCGGCATCAGTCGCCGCGTGCGCCTCGGCACTCAGCAACTTCACGGCCACCCGCCGATCGTGCTTTCGATCATGGGCCAGGAAGACAGTCGACATTCCTCCGCGGCCCAACTCGCGTTCAAGCACGAACCTGTCGCCGGGGATTCCGAACGGCACGGTTGCGTCAGCCACGAAGCCCTCCGCTCGCGTCGAAGGGAGCGCAGGGCGATGAGTGCAGACGCCCCGATCTCAAGGAGACCGGGGCGTTTGCAAAACTACGTAGCAAGGTGTGCTCGCCACGGCGAAGCGCGGTTACGGAGCGCGTGTCGCTTCCCAGCGTCCGCGTCCGACGACCGAATCGGGCGCGGTCGAGAACATCACCGCTGAGGTGCCAACCAGTTTCCCGTCGACGAGGCGACCCACACTGCGGAACATGAGCTGCGGCGAGCCGGCCGGCGCGTCGGGGTCCGTGTACGGTTCGGAGGTCGCGACCATGCTGTCGCCCGAGAACATCGTCGTGTAGCTCACGGTGTCGGCGGATCCTTCGAACAGGAACACGGCAGTGCCATCGGAATTGCGAATGGTTGTCCACCGGGTGGTCACCGAGTCACCGGCCTCTTCCATGCTCATACCGTTCCAGGTCCCGCTGATAGCATCGGCGGTGAGCATTGCGGGCTCCGCCGCGGCCATCATACCCGTAGAATCGGCGTCCATCGTGGTCGCATCATCGCTCGCGCCACCGCAACCTGTAGTCAGCAGGGACAGCATTACGAGTCCACCAACGAGTGTGCGCATGCAAGACACTCCGTGCGGTAAGGGGTGCAATATAGAAGAGGTGCAGCACTTTGCTGCACAAATTGTAAGGTGCAGCGTCTGGCCGTCGAGCGCTAGAGTGGCAGTGGCCCATGCGATCGCCGGATCCGATGAGGCGAGGAGGGCGGCGCATCACAGACTCTGCCGCACCTCGATCATCGCCGCCACAGGGTCTGCGGCCGCAGTCACCGCTCGACCGAGAATCAGCCACGTTGCTCCCCCTGCCACTGCGGCGGCCGGCGTCATCACACGCTGCTGATCATGCGCCGCGCCGCCCTCGAGACGGAGGCCGGGCACGAGATAGCCCAGTGAATCGCCGTATGCAGCACGCAGCGACGAAAGTTCGTGCCCGCTGCACACCACGCCTGACGCCGATCCGGCGCGGGCCAACGATGCAAGACGCACCACTTCGTCCTCCACCGACAGAGACTCGCGGCCCCAGCACTGCGCTATGGTCGGCGCATCCAATGACGTGAGCAGCGTAACGGCGATGATGCGGCACGCATGATCCGACGCATGATTCGCCGATGACCGTGAGACATCACCCGACGCGAACTCAATCGCACCTTCAGCCGCGCCATCCACCGCCGCGCGCACCATGTCCGCGCCACCGCTCGCATGCACGGTCAACAGCGACGCGCCAAGCCGCGCGACACTTCGCGCCGCACCACGCACCGTGTTCGGAATATCGTGCAGCTTGAGGTCCACAAACACGTGCTTTCCTTCGCCGCGTAACCACTGCACCACGGACGGCCCCTCGGCCGCAAACAACTCGAGCCCGACCTTGTAGAAGTCAGCGTGCTCACCGAGCGTCCGCACAATCGACTTGGCAGCGGCGAAGTCAGGCACATCGAGTGCGACGATGGGCACCGCGGCGCGTGCAGCGCCGGAACTGGAGACCGATGCCCGCACCGAGGGCTCGTTCATGCCGGCCACTCCAGCGTTCCACGAAGGGATGAAAGATCGGCCACGTTGTGTTCCTTGCACCAGCGAACAAGATCGCGCACGATGCGCTCCGGCGCACGCGGATCGCGCAGCATCGCAGTTCCCACTCCAACCAGGGTCGCACCGGCCATCACGTACTGCAGCGCATCAGTGGCAGTCGAGACACCGCCGAGTCCGCAAATGGGCACGCCGGGGAGCGCGCGAGACACACGCCACGTAGCCAGAACGCCGATCGGTAGCAAAGCGGGTCCGCTCACACCACCACTGCCGAAGCCCAGTCGCGGCCGGCGCGTGTGCACATCCACGACCAGGCCCGGCATCGTGTTTACGAGCGTGAGCGCGTCAGCGCCAGCATCCACCGCTACCTGCGCAGCGGGTAGAAGCCCCGCACCGAGTGACGGTGACAACTTCACGAAGAGCGGTCGCTTCGTCGCCGCACGCGCACTCGATATCACGTCTCGCAACGCCGCCGGATCCGCGCCGAACTCCATGCCGCCGGCCTTGGTATTCGGGCAGCTCACGTTGAGTTCGTACGCCACATGACCCGGCGCATCATCGAGATGCGCAATGACCTGTGCAAACTCATCAATCGCAAAACCGATCACATTCACGAGCACACGCGTGCCCGGATGTTCGCGCGTCATGTAGCCGAGGTGATCTCGCTTCACTTCTTGCATGCCGGGATTCGCGAGCCCGACAGCGTTGATCATACCGCCGGCAAACTCCCCCACCCGGAGTGGAGGCGCTCCCTTTCTCGGCTCAACACTCACGGCCTTGCTCGACACGCCGCCGACCGCATCCAGGTCTACCACCTCCGCCAGCTCATATCCGTATCCGGCCGTACCCGACGCGAGCACAACAGGATTTCTGAATGTGATGCCTGCGACTTCGACGCCGAGCGGACGAACGGCTCGCACTACGTCCACGGGAGCACGCATCATGGACGACTCTAAAGCCGTCTGGGAGGACGAGACTTCGGTGGACATATTGGCCGCTGCGGTCAGTTTCGTTTCGGGTGGCATGTCGACAGGCAATCTAACGCGCCGAACGACAAGGTCGCGCCCAGAGCGCCCCTGTCATGCAACTCACGAACCCCTACGGACGCCCCGGTGCACTACCGGGAGTTGTACGCTCCCGCAGGACCCGCATCGAATCCGGCAACGCCCGCACCGCGATTGCCCATCGGCCTTCGAGCAATGCATCCGTCGCACGCTGATCGGCAGCACCTACCACGGACTCACCCCGCAACCAGGCCGACATGGCCGATTCCGGAAAACGCGTGACCAAAGCTCGATGCATGTCGGCTGCAGAATCGGGAACCAAACGCGAGGCCGAATAGATTGCTCTCGGCATCAGAGGTGCGTCCGGATATCGCCGCTCGAGCGTTCGCCATGCCTCGATGGCCAGCGATGGCAAGCGCAGGCTGTCGCGCGCCACTTCGCCCGCGAGGAACAGCGCCGCACCGGACGGGTCGACCGTATCATGCAGCAGCAGGAACAGCGTGGCCGAAGACTCGAATCGATCGTACGCCGTGATGCCACGCGCAAGCGGAGCCGAACGCAACAGATGCGCGCGCAACGCGGGCACCGAGTCTATTCGCGCGACGTCGAGTTGCGCCAGTCGCGCGCTCGCCGCGCGTCGTGCCAGTGTGTCGAGTGCCGTGCGAGCGATCACCTGCTGGTAGTGCATGCGTGCACGCGCCGTGTCGCCACTCGCCTCTTCCAACTCGCCCGCGAGCATGCGCAGTCGCACACGCGCGGCCCTCGGCGCGCT
>JBGTFN010000172.1:0-2362 GCA_041747275.1 Gemmatimonadaceae bacterium
AGCCCGAGCGCGCGCCCACGAGCAGTTGGCTGGCCAGCGTCACCCACACGCGAACCGATGGACCGCGGACCTTCGCAGCTCAGGAAGCGACAAGTGCGTTCGTGAGCGTAGAGGGCACCGTCAAGCGCACGCGACTGCGCCTGCTGGGCAGCGGCTACGACATGCCCAGGGCGCAGAATCCCGGTGCGCTGACCGCCGACGAGCTGGCGCGTGACGTGCGACTGGCCGACTCACTCTCCATAAGGCGCAATGCCGGCAAGACCGTGCGCCACGCGCAACTGGGCGTTGTCGCCGAGCAGGGCACCAATGACGATGGCATGTCCGCCGCGGCGTGGATCGGGGGACGCGATCTCGACAATCCGCTGCCGTTCGCCGTGGTCACCGTAGACCGGCGGAATGCCGGCCTCTGGATTCGCGGTACGTCCACCAGTAACTGGCAGGGATTCACCGGACGCGTGTCGGCGGGTGTCGACATTCAGTCAGTGCGCGACGATCGACGCAATCTTCAGAACTGCTTCGGCTCGCCGACGTCTGCAGTGTGTCCGGGCGGATCCGATGTGGGTGCATTGCGACTCGACCAACGAGAAGTGGTGCAATCCGAAGGCGCCTTCGTGCGCTATGAGCTCGGCGTTCCGCGCAAGCTCGAAGCGAGCGTTGCGCTGCGCTGGGACCAGATCCGCTTTCGCGTCAACGATCGCTTCGTGACAGCAACAGACCGCGATGACAGCGGCGAAGAAGGACAGACGGCGCTGAATCCGATGTTCGGCCTTACGTGGCGTGTGCGCCCATCGATCTCCGTCTACGCAACGTTCAGCTCCGCGTTCGAGACACCCACGGTGACGGAGTTGACGACACAGGGCGACGGTACCGCGGGCCTCAATGCTGCGCTGGCACCGCAGCGCACCCGCACGCTCGAGAGCGGCGTGCGCGGATTGCTCGGCACGCGCACGTGGATGGATGTGGCGGTGTTCGAGGCGCGCACGCGCGATGAACTGATTCCGTTCGACGTGCCCGAGGCGCCCGGACGCCGCGCGTTCCGGAACGCCGGCCGTACCTCGCGCCAAGGGCTCGAAGCGAGTGTCCGAACGCTGGTGGGACGGGGTGATGCCGGCGTGTCGTACACGGCGTCGCGCTTTCGATTCGCCGAGTATGAAGTGAACGGCGTCTCGTTCGACGGCAACGAGGTGCCCGGCATTCCGGCGCACCAGGTGCAGGCGTGGATCACCGCGCGACAGGGCGACTGGTTTGGAACGCTCGACGTCGCTGCGGCGTCGTCGGTGTCCGTCAACGATGCGGCGACTGAGCGGGCGGCGTCGTTTGCGGCCATCGGTGCGCGCGTCGGAGGGGATCTGGCGTTCCCCAACGCGCGCCTGATCGTGTCCCCGGTGATCGGTGTCGAGAACCTGCTGGACCGACGCTATGCCAGTGCCGTGCTGGTGAACGCGACGCGCGGCCGGTTCTACGAACCGGCGCCGCCGCGCACGATCTTCGCGGGTCTGCGCATTACGGCGCGCTGATAGACGCTACTGATACTGAATGTAGAGCGGCCGCGGCGTGAGCTCGAGCAGGTCCGCCGGTTTCATGAGCATGCTGCCTCCACGCGTGTCGTTCTTGTAGAAAATCTTGAAGCCGGCGAACTGCACGGGCTCCTTGTAGATGTACGCCCTGTACGTGTCGCGCTTGAGACGCGGCGGCCCCCAGCCGTCCATGTGCATGACCACCTGCACCCGCGGATCGAGCTTGATGCGGTCATGACCGGTGACCATGCGCTGCGTGAAGCGATGGATCACCAGCACCTTGGGCGGCAGGTTGTGCTTTGTGACGAGCGCCGCGAGATAGTCGATGACGTCGTTGATCTCGCGTGCATCATAGGAACCCACGCGCTTGCCGGGCGCAACGCCGTTCTTCATCGCGAACTCGGGATCGATGCCGAGATGCACGTCGGGTCGCATGAGGAACTTCTCAAGCCGCGGTACTTCGGCCTGAATGCTGCTCAGGCCGACTTGAATGTCGACAAACATGACGGCGTTCGCAGACTTCGCCCACGTGTGCACGCGTTCTATGATCGTATCGTTCATCTTCGCGCGATACTTGCCGTCCCGGCCCTTGTCGGCCTGCGCAACGATGGTCACCAGATGCAGCGCCTTCTGTACCGGCGTGGCGGGATCAGCGCTGCGCCACGCGCTCGCTTCACTTTCCAGCCGAGCAAGCATTTGCGCAGGCGGTATCTCGCCCAGAATGCCCATCTGTTTGGAGTTGGGATTGCCGTAGTACGCTACGATGCGCTTGGCCGGCAGCAGCGCGCCGGGAAGCGGTGCCGGTCCGCGCACCGGCCAGGCCGGTGCAGATGCGCTGACCGTTG
>JBGTFN010000173.1:0-1705 GCA_041747275.1 Gemmatimonadaceae bacterium
GTGTCAGCGCATCTCGCGTCACACGGTGGCGAGCTTGGCCGCGCAAACGAGGTATGTAGTCTGCGCGGGCGCGGTCTAACGAGCGTTGCTGCAGTCAAAGGCAGTGAGGTGCGCTGTGTAACTGCGGAGCGCTCGGCGCTCCTCCGTTCACCGCTAGTTTATTGGAGCCTTTGCTGCAGAACGCAACGTTAGACTGACCAGACGTCGAAGTCACAGGACCGCAATTGGTGAGGTACCTTCTCGCATGCCACATCGTCGTCCCACCTCATTGGTTGTCTCGCGCGCGCGCCTTGCGGTGGCACTCGCCATGGTCGTCGGCGGCGCGTGCAATGAACCGACTGGCGTCTCGATCAGCGGCCGGGCCGTGCTCGTTGCGCTCGATGTCCCAGCCGAGCTCGCTGCAGGGGCCCCGCTTTCCGTAGGACTTCAGTTCGAACTCGGCTACTGCGAGCGGGTCACGGCTTTGCGAAGCCGAGTGATCGGCTCCTCGGTGGAAATCGAGGTGCGCAACGTCTACGAACTCGCCCCCGGTATCGGCGGCTGCATCGATATCGGACCCGCGATTCTCGACACGACGGTCGTCGTCACGGGACTTCCGACCGGCCCTGTCCTGGTACGCGGCCTTCAACCCGGGAACGGGCCCTCGCTCGACGCCGTGGTGCTAGTGCTGCCTGAGTAGGCACGATCCGACCGGGCAGTCTAACGATGCTTGCTACTGACGGCCACGCGATTGAAGCGGCTGCGCGGCCGCATCTTAATGGAGTGTCCGCAGCACAAGCAAACGTTATACGCACCAGGCAAGGGTTGCCCGACGAGGAGATTTTCGGTACGTTATTCTGTACGTACCCTCTCTCGGTGGAGCACCAGATGAAGAAGCTCAAGCCCAGCCGTGACATTCAGCCCGTGACTGAGTTTCGGGCGAACGCCGCGCAGTTCATTGAGCAGGTGCAGTTCACGGGCGAGCCCGTCATCCTGACTCAGCACGGGAAGAGTGCCGCCGTCCTGCTCGATGTGGCGTCGTACGAAACCATGGTCGAGGAGCTCGCACTGCTTCGCGACGTGCACACGGCCGAGGAACAGGTCGCTGCCGGCAAGACCGCGACGCACGCGGCCGTCGCCAAGCGGCTCCGAGCACGCCTGAAAGAATGAGGGTCGTGTGGTCTCCACTCGCGGAACAGCGTGCGATGGAGGCGGTCGACTATATCGCCGAGGATCGTCCGGAGGCGGCTGCGAGATGGTTGGAAGGCCTGCTGGACCATGTCGCCCAGCTTGATCAGCTGGCCGAGCGTGGGCGCGTGGTGCCAGAGATCGGTCGTTCCGCGTTTCGCGAAGTTTTGTTCGCTCCGTACCGCGTTATCTACCGCGTTATCTACCGCGTCGACGCAACGCGCGTGGTGATTCTCACGCTTCGGCACACACGACGCGCTTGGGACCAATCAGAGATCGATGCGGGCGTATAACGACGCGCTGCTGCCGACAGCGCGATGCGGAGTGCGGCTGGCGGCTCCGCGCTAGCGCGCCGCGCCGTCCCGCCGCA
Source organism: Gemmatimonadaceae bacterium (assembly GCA_041747275.1). GTDB lineage: Bacteria > Gemmatimonadota > Gemmatimonadetes > Gemmatimonadales > Gemmatimonadaceae > JAABRT01. Next base: position 1,538 of record JBGTFN010000173.1, read on the forward strand.
CTTTCTTTGATGCACTGCAGCAGAGCGCAACGTTAGACAGCGCGAAACCCATTCGAGGCTCCATATGGCGGCGACTGCCTACGACCGGAACGCCATCGCAGTCATCACACTCAGCATCCTGGCGTGCTCCGCTCTGTGGTTTGCTGCAGACGCCTTGTACACAAGCGG
>JBGTFN010000174.1:0-5695 GCA_041747275.1 Gemmatimonadaceae bacterium
GAATGGCGCACGGTGGTGGGTGTAGTTGGCGACACAAAGGACGGCGGCCTCGACGCACCACCAATGCCCGTGACGTTCCTGCCGGTGGCGCAGGGCGTGTTTCCGGCTGGCGGCCTGGTGATTCGCAGCAGCGTCGATCCCACGGGCTTGTCGAACGCCGCGCGCGAGATCGTGCGCTCGATCGCGCCGCAACAACCCATCGAGAATGTCATGTCGCTCGATGCGGTGCGTGATGAAAGCATCGGACCGCGTCGCCTCAATGCGCTGCTGCTGGGCGGATTCAGCCTGCTCGCGCTTGTGATCGCGTCCATCGGTATTGCGGCGGTGCTCGCCTTCAACGTGAGTGCGCGCACCAACGAGATCGGCATTCGCATGGCGCTGGGCGCGGCACCGTCGCGCGTGACGAACATGGTGCTGCGTGAAGGCGGACTGCTGCTCGTGCTCGGACTCGCGGCCGGTGTGGTTGGATCGCTGGCACTCGCGCGCTTCATCGAGGGACTGCTCTATGGTGTGCCCGCGCGGGATCCGGTGACGTTGGCAGCGGTGGTGGTGCTGATGATTTCCATCGGACTCATCGCCTGCTGGCTGCCGGCGGCCAAGGCGAGCCGGATTGATCCGAGTGAGGCGCTGCGGGCGAACTAGGCGCGTCACGACGGATCGCGTGCCTGCATCCCGGACGGAGTCGTAGCGCTCTTGCTTGCCATGGCACGGACTCGACCCTAGGGTTACGAAAGAGGGAGTTGCGATTCGTTTTCGCTCGAACTGGAGAGACCATGAGCACGCTCGGTCGTCTTGCGAAGTCGCTCGTGACCCTGGGCGCGGCATCGCTCGTGCTGGTCGCCTGCAACGCGGATCCGGTCGCACCCGCCGTTGAGGAGACGCTGCCGGGTGTGCTGGTGTACGGGCTCAGTGCTCGCCACCACGAGTGGCCGAACAACTTGCAGCCGCTTTCAATCATCCGGCCGGATGGCACGGGTGGGCGCCTCTATCGCGAGCAGTTGTCGGCCTACCTGACGCCATCGCCGGACCTGTCGCGGGTGGCTTTCTCGTCGCGAGGATTTCATATCGGCGACTGGTCCGGTCCGCAAATCGAGGTGCCATTGGTGGCCGAGTCCTACTGGGCGAGCCCCGCCACGTGGTCGCCCAACGGATCGTGGATCACGTACCAGCAGCTCAGCCTCAACGGCCCAGGGCAGTTGCTGATGGCGGTGGGCACGTCCGGCGAAGTCACGAACATCAGTGCCAGACTCGCCGGCGAAACGTCGTGCAGCGGTGACGTGAATCCGGCGTTGCTGTCCCTCAACTTCGTGAGATGGAGCAGTGCAAACCGGATCGAGTTCCGGTGGATTCGATGCGGCGCGCCGAATCTCACGCTCAGAATCAACGCCAACGGATCTGAGCTCGAACAGATCCAGGCCGCTTCCGCGGGCTGGCTGTCGCCAGACGGTACACGCCTGCTCTCGCTCACCGGCCGGGTGGGACTCGACCGCCAGGCATCGCTCTCCAGAGCGGATGGTGGAGACGCGCAGGCACTCGGCACCAGCGGCGCCGACTATCAGATGGTCGATTGGCAGCTGCCCTACCCTTGGTCGCCCGATGGTCGGCACGTCGCGGTACTCCAGCCGGATGGCGCGTGTCAGACGCTTCAGCCCGTCGTGTTTGCAGTTGACGGCTCGCGCGAAGGCCGGCTTTCTCCTGAACACTGCTGGGAGCTGCACTCCTGGTCGCCCGACGGCAACTGGGTGGCGGCCACGCGGCAGAATGATCCGCGCGGTTCGGTCATTCATCTGCTCAAGCTCGATGGCTCCGACCAGCGGCAACTCGTCGTCGGCCCGCCGTCACTGAAAGTTGGCGACGTCGCGTGGCTGCGGGAGCCGTGATGCGGTTGCGGCGAAAGCGCAGCTGAACCAGCTTGGTTGGCTTCCCAGGGGAGGGGTCAGCGCGACCATGGTGGCATCACCCCGTTGATTCGTGCATACGAGATCGACTGCCCCAGGTGTTCGCTGTCTGTAGCAGCGCAGTCTCCAGCTGTTCGAACGACGTGGACGTGTTGAGCAGCGCCACTATGGCCTGCTTCTCTGTGACGTCCGACTCTCGAGCACCTGAGTTTGCCGGGGTGAGGCCTCGCAGGACGGCCGGCGATCGGCGATGATGCGAATGGGATGACTCCGAAGCAGAAATAAAGTAGTCCGTGCTCTCACACGGCCCATGGTCTCAATGTTCTGGCGCGCGAGGCCCGTTACGATTCCCTGGGACGAGCCGTACCGCCGAGGGTTCCGCCAACGCGGAACGCACGACATGCTTGCAGGGAGTCGGTGCCTGACCCAGCGCCCGACCTCGCAACCCATGCACCGAGAACGCCATGACCACCAGGGAAATTGCCGATCGACTCGTCAGCCTGTGCCGCGAAGGCAAGAACCACGTAGCCGTCAACGAACTCTATGCCGATCACATCGTGAGCCTCGAGGCTCAGGAACCGATGAAAGAGACCAACGGCATCGACGGCGTGCGCGGCAAGAACACATGGTGGGCCGAGAACCACGAAGTGCACGGCGGCAGCGTCGAAGGCCCCTTCGTGAACGGCGATCAGTTCGTCGTGCGCTTCAACTTCGACGTCACGCCCAAGGCCACAGGCGAGCGCACCAAACTCGACGAAGTCGGCCTGTACGAGGTGAAGGACGGCAAAATTGTGCAGGAGACCTTCCTGTACTGATCCGGCGCCGAGGCAGCACGATCATGCCGTGCGCCGCGTGAGAGTTTGGCAAGAGAGCTTTCGACAGCACGCTTGTTCGGCACTCTCCGGGTGCCAGGCCGAGATCAGAACGCTGCGATCGACAGCACCTCGAGCCTGAATGGACCGTCGGTCTTGTCCGAGATCGTGAAGCCGATGCTGCCGGCCGTATTCCTGAACGGCGTCGGCCGTCCCAGCTCCTTGAGTGAGAGCACGCGTCCACGCCATGTGGGCACGAACGCGGAGAATGGCAGGCGGATGTCAGTGGTAGCACTCAGCTCAGTCTTGAATGTCACCTTCCACGACACGCCTGATCCGCTGACGCGCGGTGCGTCCCGGAGGTCGCACGCGTAGGCGCGGCCATCGCCGAGCACGCGCACAATGATTCCATTCGCGCTGCTCAGCGAGCCATTCAGGCCGTCGGAGCGGATGGAGGCGAAGCCGCCACCCTTGGTATTGAGCGCGCCGGAGAACACGAGCCGATCGCCCTCGTTGTGTACCGCACCCGTCGAGCGACCGCCCATGACGTCGTCGTTCACGATGATCCACTCATCGGCGTGCAATGAGACGATTGCAGTGCTCATCGCCCACCGCCGCCGCGCGGAACCGATCGCATGGTCAGCACGAGTGTGTTGACCAGAATCCGGTCTCCCGGCGCGTTGGGCAGCAGGCTCGACTCCCATCCAAGCAGTAGCGCTGCACGCGGCCGCACCCACAGCGGCAGATCCACTGCGGCGTTCAGCAACATTGTATTGGAGGCGGGTGCATCCCAATTCTGAAGCCGCGCGATGCCGGCACCCAGCGTCGGAATGGGCATCCAGCGACGCACGGTGCTGCCGCGCAGTTGCGCCCGGAGCAGGCATGGGCAAGCGACCATGCTCAGCATCAGGAGCCCTGCACGCGTGGTGCGCATTTGCATCGATACCAGTAGCGAGTGAGTGTTCCCTCTCAACTTACCTGAGCGCACCGCGCTGCCACACCTCAGCGTGATTCGGCTGAAAGGCGTGCGAGACGCTGCCACTGCTCCACCAGCTGCACGAACTCGGCGCGATACTGACCCGCGTCGTTGCCCATCGCACCGCGCGCGAGGTTCAGCACGTCGGCCGCGCTCGCCGTGCCCTTGTGTTCCGATCCTCGCAGCAACATGCCGAAGGACGCCACCGATGCGGCAAAGCGGAAGTCGTCGGACATGCGCGGATCAGCCGAGGTGAGGCGCACCGGGTGCGTGAGCAGCTCGCTGCGCAGTGCGCCAGGATTCTTGTAGCGCAGCTTCACGAACAGCAGTTCGCTGCCGGCAGTGCGCGTGCGCGATGTCGACGGTGTCACATAGCGCAGGCTATCCGTCTCACGAACCTTGACGGTGTTCACCACACCAACCGGCACCACTTCATACAGCGCCGTGACGGTGTGTCCCGAGCCGATGTCTCCGGCGTCCTTCTTGTCATCGGCGAAATCTTCGTCGCGCAGCAATCGGTTCTCGTAGCCGATGAGGCGGTACGCGCGCACTGCGGCAGGATTGAACTCGACCTGGAGCTTCACATCGTTGGCGACCGTGACAAGTGTCGCACCCATTTCGCGGACGAGGATCTTGCGCGCTTCGTTGATGTCGTCGATGTACGCGTAGTTGCCGTTGCCCGCCTTCGCCAGCTTTTCCATCTTGGCGTCCTGAAGATTGCCCGTGCCGAAGCCAAGCACCGTCAGGTAGGTGCCTTCCTTGCGCTTGCCTTCGATGAGGCGCTCCATCTCCGCGTCGCTGCTTGGACCGACGTTGAAGTCGCCGTCGCTCGCCAGAATCACGCGGTTGTTGCCTTCCGGCAGAAAGTTCTCGCGCGCCGTGCGGTATGCCAGCGCCAAGCCCGCGCCACCAGCCGTTGATCCGCCGGATTCAAGACGATCAATCGCCTCCATGATCGCCGCTTTGTGCGCGCCTGAGGTGCTCGGCAGCACGAGTCCCGCGCTTCCGGCGTAGACGACCAGCGCAATGCGGTCCTGCGCCCGCATCTGATTCACCAGCAATCGCAGAGACTCCTTGACGAGCGGCAGTTTGTCTGCACTGCTCATGGAACCTGACACGTCGATCAGGAACACCAGGTTGTTCGCCGGCAGATTCGCCACGTCGATGCGACGCGCCTGCAAGGCAATGCGCACCAGCTGATGCTGGCGTTGCCATGGCGCGGGCGCAATTTCGGTGGTGATCGCGATGGGGTCCTTGCCGCTCGGTTCGTTGAGCGTGTACGGGAAGTAGTTCACCAACTCCTCGATGCGCACGGCATCGGGGGGTGGAAGTCGACCCTCCTTCAGGAAGCGGCGCACGTTGCCATAGGAGGCGCGGTCCACGTCGATCGAGAAAGTGGAGAGCGCATTGCTGTGTACGCCGAGGAATGGATTGTCTTCGATGCGGTCGTACTGTTCGCGGTCGCCGCCGGTGCGTTGCGGCGCGCGTTCACCGCGCTGCTTGCCGAGTGACGGTGCCACCGCAGGGGACGCGAGTGCACGTCCGCGGGATGCTGCGTAGTCCGCTCCTGTTACCACGACGGAACTGAGCACCATGTTGGCCGCCGACAGCGCTACGTCCACGCGAACGGTGTCCGAGACCAGTTGCACTTGCACAGTGTGCTGCATGTAGCCAATGCGACGAGCCAGCAGTGTGATTGTACTGCCGCGAGTCGCACTCCCGATGGTGAGCACGTATTCCCCATTCGTGCCCGAGATCGCACCAGCGGGTGGCGTACGGGAAACAACGGACACCTGCGCCTGTGCGAGGCCCGATCCGGTCTGCGCGTCACTCACCGTTCCCATCACGACAACCGTGTTGGCGTGCGTGAGCGTGAGGTCAGTGGATGGCGTGCCGCGATCGGGAGCCGAGATGGCCAGCAACGCGCCGACCGATGGCACTACGAGGTACTGTCGAACCGCCCAGCGAGATCTGCCTGACATGTTGCGCTCCAGTGTGGTGGTGATTGT
>JBGTFN010000175.1:0-12237 GCA_041747275.1 Gemmatimonadaceae bacterium
ATGGCGCGAGCGAGGCCGCGTCAAATCCCGCGATGACGACGCGCCGTTCGGCGGCGTGACGGGCAACCGCAGCGCGCACGGCGGCCGTTGCAACTGCGGTCTTGATTTCGACGATGAGCGGCAACGTCGGAAAGCTTTCGAGCACCTCGTCGAGCGTCGGGATTCGCACGTGTTGCCCGCGCCACGGAAAGCTGGTTCCGCCGTCGCGAGTGAACTGATAGCCCGCATCAAGCTCCGCGAGTTCGGCAAGCGTGTGTGCCGCCAGCGCCCCGCGTCCGCTCGTTGTGCGCTCGAGGGTGGCATCGTGGTGCACGACCGGTACCCCATCACGCGTGACATGCACATCGAACTCGATCGCGTCCACGCCGAGAGCAACCGCCTGGCGCATGGCTTCGAGCGTGTCCTCCGGCGCGTGCGCACGATTCCCGCGATGGGCGATAACGGGCCGGGCGTCGGGATCGAGCAGGATGTTCATGATTGCTGAATTAAACAGCGCCACAGCGCGTACCAGAACGGGGCGGCACGTCAGCTTTGACGATCCGCCCCGCACTCATCGCACAGCGCCCGCGTATTTCTCGGGCACAGCGCTGGTCCGATCAGAAGGTGTACTGCAGACGCGTCATGATAAGGCGACCGGTTTCCGGAACGCCCGGAAAGGTGCGGATTCGCTTGTCGAAGATATTCTGCGCGTTGATCGACCAGCGGAGCTGTTGCGCGCCGATATCGAACAGCTTGGAGAACTGCAGGTCCAGCGTGACAAACTCCGGCACGTCCTCGTAGCAGAAAGTTCCCGCCGGCGCGGGATTACAGTTGTCATACCCGCCTTGAACGTTGGCTACAAAGCCCGGATTTCCAGCCGGAATAGCGAAGGCCACATTGGTGGCGTACACGCCGGAGTTCACCGGGTACGATTCCTGATAGCGAGCGCGCGTCTCGAGCGTGTAGGCGCGCTGCGCATCTTCGTAACGGATGCCGAGCGTGCCGCGAGACCGGGGTGAGTTCGCCATGAGCGGTGCGCCGTTACCGCCGGCAATATCCTCGAACACGTTGCGATTCATGTAGCTGTAGTTGCCTTCCAGTGCAACGCGGTCCGTCGCGGCGTAGCTGCCGGCGATGTCGAGACCGGTGACCCACAGATCGCGATCGATCGAGGTATACGTCGCGTAGACCACATTGGGCGCGATATTGGCGCCATCGAACGTCACGGTGCCGAGCGGGGCGGGCGCGAACTGCGGTGCGAGGACCGCACCGATTCCACCACCAAGCGCGCCCGCCAGCGCGGCCGCATTGGCCGCCGGGAATCCTTGCGAGACGAAGAACTGGGTGGAAAACTGCGAAATCTCGGACGCCAGGTACGCCTGAAGATTCTCGGCGCTCTGGAAGAAGACACTCGGCGTGGCGAGACCGGCGGGTGTACCGACGTCACCTCGCTGCTGACGCCAGACCGCAAGGTCGATCGTGCCACGACGGCCAACCTGACCCTTGTAGCCGAGCTCATACGTGTTGTTAAACGACGCTTCGAGCGGCGCGATATCCCTCACATCTCCAGGGGCCAAGCTGCCCTGGGAGCCGAGGAAGGCCACGCGCGTTCCAAGCTGCGCATCAGTTGGAGTACGCGATCCCAGGTGGGTGACGAGTTGCTGACCGAGCACCGTACCCAGACCCTGAGCCTGAGCCTGCGCCGTGGCCAACGGCACGCCCGATTGCACGAGCGCCTGCGTGATCCCGCCAATGAGGCTTGGCGTAATGCCGGCCTGAACCGCCGGACCACGCACCTGAAACAATGGTCCAAACGCCCGACTGGCACTCGCCCCACCATAGTCACCGATACCCGGCAGCGCCGACCGCATGCAGAAGTCACCGAACCCGCCATTGCACCCACGGCGGAACTGCCAACCTTCCTTCGGCCTGTTGCCGAAGGCGCGCACATCGTAGCCGGAGCCCCGGACGTTCGGAGCCTGAATCAGGTCGAGAAAGAACGCGAAGTTGGCCGGCGTGCTGAATGCGCGATTGTACGTGGCGCGAAAGCTCTGTGTCTCCGTGGGCTTGAACGTCACTGCCACTCGCGGCGAGAGGAATCCGCCCTCGATGACGTTGTTGCCGTCCACGCGCAGCGCCGCGAGCAGATCAATTTTCCTGGTGGGTCGCGTCGTGGACTGCACGTACGCGCCGTATTCCTGCACGTTGTCGATGTCTTCATTTTGACCGTTGATCGTACGGCCGGTTTCGGGATTTGTGGCGATATAGTCGAGGCCGTACGTGAACGATTGCTTAAGGTCAGCCATGTCAAAGCCGTGCTGCACCTGAAACGCGGAAACACTCGACTTGTCCACGATTGGCTGACCGGAGCGCAGCAGGTACGTGCCGGACGAGCTGGTCACATCGTCGTTGCCGGCGTTGCTGCTGTTTACGAATGCCTGGGCGAAGAGTCGATTCCATCGGAATCGCTGCTGCAGGTTCATGTACGTCCATCCCTGAATCTGCGTGGTGCCATTGGCACCGGTCAGCTCCAGCCCGGAGCCGACGTTTGTGTAGCCGATGGTGCTGATGAGTTCCATGTTCTCGCGCGGACGGATGTCCATGCGCGCCTCGCCGGTGAACTTCTCGAGGTCGAAGTTGCGCTCGTTGGGCTGGTTGCGGCGATCGGGCGGCGCGAAGTTGCTGAACACGTTTGGCTCGGCCGGATCGAAGTACTGCCAATCGTTGCCACGCATCACTTCGCCTGAAATCTTGTACGCGAACTTCTCGCTCGTTGAACCAGCGTGCCGCAGCCCTGCACGCAGCACATTGCGTTCGCCACCATCGAGGCTGATGGTCGTGCCCTGCGACGTAAACGGCGACTTGGTGATGACATGCAGCACGCCATTGGCAGAGTTCGGTCCGTACAGAGCGGAGGCCGGACCGAGCAGCACTTCCATGCGCTCGATGTCATCGTTGGTGCCGGTAAACAGGAACGGCACATTCACGCGCAGCGACGGCACACCGGCAAAGCGATAGTCCTGCAGCATCAGCATGCTGCCCGAAAACGCGTTGTTGAAACCACGCGCCACGATGTTCGATTGAGCGATGCCTCCCTGCTGCACGTCCACACCAGCGGTGGACTTGAGGTTCTCGGCGACGGTGACAGCAGGACGCTCGGCGATGCGTTCGCTGGAAATCACCGAGATCATGGCCGGAGCATCGAGCACCTTCTCCGGTGCGTTGCGGGTGCCCGTGACGGCCACCGTAGTCAGAATACTTGCGCTCTCGAGGAGCGTCAGATTGAACGTGGTCGCTGCACCGGCGTTAACGACAACATTGGGAATGACGCGGGTGCTATAGCTGATACGCCGCACCTCGATGCTATACGTGCCGACGGGCACGTTCACAATACGATACGTGCCGTCGTCCGCTGTCGTGGCGGCCAGCGAAGTGCCGACTGCTCTCACCGATACTGCCGCCAACCCATTCCCCGTGGTCGCATCGGTGATCCGGCCGGCCAGCGACCCGTTTTGCGCCTGCAACTGACCGCCGGTGAATAGCACGAGGCCAAGCAGTGCGCACAGCTGTGCAACCCGCTGGCGAAGAACACGAAGGGACATTACACACCTCGATCGGAGGATGGTCGCCAACATACGCGTGGCAGCTCGCGGCAGGTCTGCCAGACGAGCGGGGAGGGAAGCCGCCACTGCGCTGGAACCGACTTCGGTGCCTCGCCGTGGTCACTGGGTGCAACAATCGTCGACTCAATCGTTCTCGTCAATATATCGATGCAAGCTTGCGGGGCTGAACCGCTAGTCGCCCTGACGACCGCAGATGCTGTCCAGATCGCCAAGGCCCACCAGCACGTCACGAGGCTTCGACGCTCCCTCGGATTGAGACAGCACACCGGCCTCCTCCAGTTGGTCGATGATGCGTGCCGCGCGACCGTACCCCACCTTCATTTTTCGCTGCAGCAACGAGGTGGATCCCTGCCGCTGATGAATCACGATTTCTGCCGCCTCCCGGAAGCGTGTATCGCGGTCGCCGCCCGGACCCTCGTCATCGTCGTCCGCACCATCCGTCGCGTCAAGAGCGCGCACAGTCTCGAGAATGTCCGGTTCGTTCGGTACCGGATCAGTCCCGGCAGCGATGCCCGCCCGCCGTTCGCGTTCTGATGTGTACCACGCCATGAGCTGCTCGGTTTCCTCACTGGAGAGATACGCACCCTGCAACCGCGACGGCTCCGACCGTCCCGGAGGGATGAACAGCATGTCACCGTTGCCGAGCAATGCCTCCGCACCGGCACCGTCGATGATGGTGCGACTGTCCACCTGACTCGCCACGCGGAATGCAATACGGCACGGAAAGTTCGCCTTGATAAGGCCCGTGATCACGTTCACGCTGGGTCGCTGCGTGGCGAGAATCAGATGAATTCCGATCGCTCGCGCCTTTTGCGCGAGCATTGCAATCGGCGTCTCCACTTCGCCCTGCACCGTCATCATCAGGTCCGCCATTTCGTCGATGACCACGACGATGTACGGCAGTGGTCCCGCCGTATACGTGCGGTCCTCGAATGCAACATCGGCAGAACGCGGCGACTTGAGCGCGGGTCCGTCACCCGATTCATGCGACGATGCGCGCTTGTTGAATTCCTGCAGATTGCGGCAGGCGTTGGCTTCGAGCAGGCGATAGCGTTCCTGCATTTCGAGCACCGCCCACTTGAGCACTGCCGCAGCGTCACGATTGTCGGTAATGACCTTGTGACGCAGATGTGGCAGCGTGTTGTAAACGCTGAGCTCCACCATCTTCGGGTCCACCATCAGAAAGCGCAGTGTACGCGGCGTGTGCCGGTACACGAGGCTCGTGATGATCGTGTTCACGCATACCGACTTGCCGCTCCCGGTGGCGCCGGCAATGAGCAGATGCGGCATCTTGGCCAGATCCGCGATGACTGCGCGTCCCTCGAGATCCTTACCGAGCGCGACTGGAAGTGCAGCACGTGCCGTCTGGAACTCGCGCGACTCGAGCACCTCGCGGAGGAAGACCGTTTCAGGCGACGGATTGGGTACTTCAACGCCAACTGCGCCGCGCCCCGGAATCGGTGCCACAATGCGAATGCTCGGCGCGCGCATTGCGAGGGCGAGATCGTCGGCCAGTGCCGCGATCTGTCGCACCTTCACGCCGGCTGCCGGTTCGATCTCGAACTGCGTGACGGTGGGGCCGGTGGTTCGACCGACCAGTTCGCCATCCACCTTGAACGTGCGCAGCGTCGCCATGAGTTTGGCGCCGGCGAGGTCGAGCGCTTCGCGTCCGGCATCTTCGCGGCGCGGCGGCGGCGCGGACAATAGCGTGGTCGCGGGCAAGTCATCGTCCATGGCGTCTAGCGCTCGCGAATCGTCGTCCGCCATGGAGTCATTGACGAACAGGTCACCGGTTGCGCCGTCGCTGCGCACAGGCTTCCGCGAGCGTTTGCCGTCCCTGCCCACGGAACCGCCTCGCGTTCCGCCATCTTCGGCGTCGATTGACGCGAGTGTCTTCGCATCCTGAGCGAGCAGATCGCGCGCGAGGGAAGGATCGACTGCAGGCATCTCTTCCGGCTCAGGCGCGAGGCGTTCGGCGAGCGTGCGTTTGGCGGCTACTGACGTCGTTCCAGCTTCTACGTTTGCAGCAGCCTTGATCGCTGCCGAAGGCGCCATTACCACGCGCAATGGATTCCAGCGAATCGTGAACACCGTGAGTGCACTTGTGGCCAGCACCCACACGATCCACGCACCGGCCGAGCCGAGAAACTTTCGCAGGTAGTGCGCAACGAAGCCGCCCCACAGTCCTGACGCAGCACTCGCTTCCGGTTCGCCGCCACGCACCAGTGCGATCGCGATCGGCACGAGCAGCACAGCGCCGGCGGCGAGCATGGCCGCGCGTGTCGCATCGTGCGTGGATGTTTCGCCGAACCGGCCAACCAGCCGCAGCGCGACCAGCAGACAGGCGGCCGCGATCAGCAGCGCCCCCGGAATGCCGACGGCGCCTACCAACGTGCAGCGCACGAAGGTGCCCACCGGACCAAACACGCCTGTCGCGTCGAAACACACGCCCGTCTCCGGCACGCGCTGAAACGCCAGCGCTCCGATGAGGAACACCGCGAACAATGCGAGCCCGATCGATGTCAGTTCACGACGAAGTGACGAGCCGCTCACGAGTGACCTGCCGGTCGGAATAGGTTGCGACGAGTGCGCGGTGATCGCGCGTCAGACAAAATGACACGTCCTCGGCAAATCCCGCAGTCGCGAGTGTGCGCGCATGCGATGCGTCGCGCGCCAGTCGTGAAAGATCCGTCGCATACCGGCGACCGAGCTGGCGCGCCAGTGTTGCCGCGTCGCCCAGCAGGATGCCCTTTCGACCGCGCGCGATCTCATTGAGCATGATACCTGCGCACACGGCATCTTCGAGCGCAAGGCGTCGATCCTGTCCGGCACAGATGAGCAGCACGTCACCGCCGTGGGCAACCGCCGACGTCACGGCCTGCGCGGTGACGGCGAGATTGGCAAACGCGCCCACAAACACCTGCCGGGCCCCGTGCGTCGCGAGCAACGCGATCGTGCCATTGGTTGTGGTCATCAACACCGACTTGTTGCGCACGCGCGCTTCGGTCATGCCAGAAGGGGAATTCCCCGTATCAAATCCGGCAATCGGCAGCGCGCGTCGTTCGCCGGCCAGGCACACCTCACCCCGCGCGTATCGCGCCGCGCTGGCCACGACCTCATTCACTTCGGCGAACGGCACCACCGCCCGTGCGCCGTTGGCCAGCGCCTGCACCATCGTGGTGGAGGCGCGCAGCACGTCGATCACCACTACCACGCGCCCTGCAACTTCGGACGGCGTCGGCGAACTCTCGCCGAGCAGCACGTCCACGCGCATTACGTCGGCTCCTTCATCAGCTCGGCGCCCTCGAACTCCAGGAACTTCGTGTGCACGTCGCCAGCCATGAAGTTCGGATGCTGCATCACGCGCGCGAGAAACGGAATTGTCGTTGTCACGCCTTCCACCACGAAACTCTCGAGCGCGATCTGCATGCGACGAACCGCTTCGGCGCGATTGCGCCCCTGCACGATGAGCTTGGCGAGCAGCGAGTCGTAGTACGGCGGCACCGTGTAGCCGGTGTACACGTGTGTGTCCACGCGCACGCCAGGTCCGCCCGGTGGATGGAACGCATCAATGCGGCCCGGCGACGGCTGGAAGTTGCGCGCCGGATCTTCCGCATTCACGCGGCACTCGATCACATGTCCGCGGAGCATGGGCAGCGACGTCACCGTGAGTTCCTCGCCCGCGGCCACGCGAATCTGCTCCTTCACGAGGTCCACGCCGGTGAGCATTTCCGTGACCGGATGCTCCACCTGAATGCGCGTGTTCATCTCCATGAAGTAGAACGAGCCATCGGTGTCGAGCAGCATTTCCACGGTGCCCGCGCCGACATAGTTGATCGCCTGCGCGCCACGCACCGCTGCTTCACCCATGCGCTCGCGCAGGTCGTCGGTCATCACCGGACACGGCGCTTCCTCGATCAGCTTCTGGTGGCGACGCTGCACGGAGCAGTCACGTTCACCGAGGTGAATGACATGGCCTTTGGAATCGCCGAGCACCTGGAACTCGACGTGCCGCGGACGCTCGAGAAACTTCTCGACGTACACATCGCCGTTGCCGAACGCGCTCAGCGCCTCGCTGCGCGCAAGCTGGAACGAGCGCGCAAAGTCATCGGCATCACGCGCCACCCGCATGCCCTTGCCGCCGCCGCCCGCGGCCGCCTTGATGATGACGGGAAAGCCGATGTCCTTGGCAAAGCCGAGTGCCTCGTCGACGTCTTCCACCGGTCCGGGTGTGCCCGGCACGATGGGAACGCCGACCGCGCTCATGGCGCGGCGCGCGGAGGCCTTATCGCCCATGACGCGGATCTGATCCGGCGTGGGGCCGATGAACGTGATCCCCGATGCGGCGCACGTTTCAGCGAACTCCGCATTCTCCGCGAGAAATCCGTATCCCGGATGAATCGCGTCGGCGCCCGTGATTTCGGCAGCGGCGATGAGACGGGGAATACGCAGGTACGAGTCACGGCTCGGCGGCGGGCCGATGCAGACATCATCGTCGGCGAAGCGCACGTGCAACGACTCGCGATCCGCCTCGGAGTACACGGCGACCGTCTGGACACCGAGCTCGCGACACGCCCGGATGACGCGCAGCGCAATCTCGCCGCGGTTGGCAATCAGGACCTTTTTGAACATGACGTTGGGCAGGGGGCCATCGCGCCCACGCGACAGATGCCGACGGGGCGATGATCCAATGCCGCGACGCACAGACGAGCGGCGCCGTGGCAACCGGATCGGATCACGCCGAATGGTGGCGATGCGTCCCCTTCCCCGCCAGTGATCGCGCCAATTCAGCGCGAAAATCGTCAGGGCGCCGGACCGGCGAACCGCCTACCGCGCGTCCGACCCCGGCTTGAAGCCGTCAAAGCTCTGGTCGCTGGCGCCGTCGACGCCCTGAATCTTGAGCGCGATCTCACTCGGACTGGTCGCATAGAAGAGCGCGTTCTCGTACGAGATCACGCCCTTGCTGTACCACGTCATCAGCGACTGGTCGAACGTCTGCATGCCGTACGCCACGCTGCCTTCGCGGATCAGGTCCGGGATGTTGAGCGTCGCCTGCAGGTCACGGATCTGGTCGCGCACCGCGCCGGTGTTCACCAGCACTTCGCACGCGGGCACTCGGCCCGGCTGGTCGCTGCGCGGCACGAGGCGCAGCGACACCACTGCTTCAAGCGCGTTCGCCAGCGCAAAACGCACTTCGTTCTGCTGGTGCGGCGGATAGAACGACAGGATGCGATTGATCGTGAGCGTTGCGTCGGTGGTATGCAGCGTTGAGAACACGAGGTGTCCCGTGCCGGCCGCCTTGAGCGCGACGTCGAGCGTCTCCAGGTCACGGATTTCACCGATCATGACCACATCGGGGTCCTGACGCAGTACCCGGCGCAACGCCTGCGCGAACGTGACCGTGTCGGTGCCGACTTCACGCTGGTTGATGTGGCTCTTCACATCGCGGTGCACGAACTCGATCGGGTCTTCGATCGTGATGATGTTCGCGGCGCGCCGCTCGTTGATGTGATGCACCATCGCAGCCAGCGCCGTGCTCTTGCCTGAGCCAGTGACGCCGGTGACGAGTACCAGTCCGCGCGGCTTGAGCGCAATCTGCTCGAGCACGGGCGGCAGGTTGAGCTCGCGCACCGAGTTGGCCGCGTGCGCGATCGCACGCATGGCGAACGCGACCGTGCCCTTCTGCTGGTACACGTTGACGCGGAAACGGCCGATGCCCGGCACGTTGATCGCGAAGTCAGCTTCGCGCATTTCCACGAACTCGCGCAGCTGCGCGGGCGGCAGCAGATGCTCGGCCAGCGTGCGCAGCTCCTCGGGACGCAGCGGCGCCATCGGAAGCGCAATCAGGTCGCCATGCAGGCGCAGCGTGGGCGGCCGCCCGACCTTGAGATGCAGGTCGGACGCGCCTTCGGTGACCATGCGCAGCAGAGCGGCCTTGAGATCGAGGCTCGCCGGCGCAGAGGTGCTGGGTTGTGCGCCGGAGACCATCGTCATGGCAGGGTTCCTAGCCGTTCGGGTCGATGCGGAAGAGCACCTGTCCGTATTCGATCGGTTGCGAGTCCTTCACGTTGATCTCGCGCACCACACCGTCGACTTCGGACTCGAGCTCGTTCATGATTTTCATCGCTTCGATGATGCATACGATCTGTCCCTTGGCGATCCGATCACCAACTGCGACATACGCATTGGCGCTCGGCTCAGGCGACTGATAGTACGTGCCCACCATCGGCGACTTGATTTCGAGCAGGGAAGCCTTCGGCGCCTCGACCGGTGACGCATCGGCTCGTCCCCCCTCGTCGGCAGGACGCGCCGCGGCTGCCTGAGGCAACACAGGCGCAGGTGCGCTCATCGGCGCGGCCATTTGCACCGTCGCACCGCGATGCTGCGGTGTCTTGGAGATGCGCAGCTTCATTCCCTTGTCCGACGAGATCTCGATGGAGTCCACGGAGGACTGATCGAGCATCTCGATGACCTTCTTCACGTAGCGCAGATCAATCATGTCTGGCGGTCTCGACAACGCAGTCGGGCGAGGGGACGAGCGGCACCGACGTGCCGCCACCACCTCGCGATTTACAGGATTTCCAGCAAGTCGCGGCGATATCCAGTGAGCACGACCGGTCCGTCCTCCGTCAGGAGAACATCGTCCTCGATGCGAACACCACCCCAGCCCGGCCGATAGATCCCGGGTTCTATCGTCACCACCGCGCCAACCGGCAGCACGGCATCCGCAGTCTTGGCGAGCCGGGGAGACTCATGCACCTCGAGACCGATCCCGTGCCCCAGGCTATGCCCGAAGGCCGCGCCAAAGCCGCGCGCGTCAATGTACTCGCGAGCGACCGCGTCGGCATCCATTCCGCGCATTCCGGCGTGAATTGACGCCGAAGCGCGCGCATTGGCCTCCCTCACGATTCCGTAGATTTCCTGCTGTTCCGTGCTCCCCCGTCCGAGCACCACGGTGCGCGTGATGTCCGAGCAGTAGCCACCCGCGATCGCCCCAAAATCGATCAGCACAAGGTCGCCCGTGGCGAGCAGTCGGTCTCCCGCGCGGGCGTGCGGGAGCGCCGATCGCACACCTGACGCCACGATGGACAGAAACGGGTAGTCTTCGCTCCCCTCGTCCCGGAGCGCCTGCTCGAGAATACCCGCTACCGCAGTCTCGGTCAGGCCGGGCGAAAGCCGAGCAAGCGTGCGGTCCAACGCCGACTCCGCCATGGCGATCGCGCGCCGGATGCAGGCGACTTCCGACGGATCCTTGCGCTCCCGCAATTGCTCGACCAGGTCGGTGGTGGGGCGCCATTGCCAACGGCCGCCCTGCTCCATGAGACGCTGGAAATCGCGGTGCACGAGGTGCGCGGAGTCGAAGCCCGCACGCTGCACCGTGGTCATCACGCCGAGCGATTCCCAGAGCCCCGACCACAGGCTCTGCGACACGATGACCACGCGCGCACCGTCGCTGACCTCGTCTTCCACCTGCGTGGCGTAGCGGAAGTCGGTCAACAACAGCACATCCCGCGCCGTCACGACCACCAAGGCGCTGCTGCCTGAGAATCCCGTGAGCCAGCGGATGTTGGGCAGGCTCGAGACGAGCAGCGCGTCGAGATCCTGGACAGCGAGCTGGTCCCGCAGCGCGTTGATCCGCGCCCGGCGCAGGTCGGTCACGTGCCCGGGGACTGCTCGGGCGAGAGCCGTGCTACGAGGCTTCGCAACGCGTACTCGTATCCGTCAGCCCCGAATCCGGCGATGAGTCCGATCGCGCTCGAAGCGAGCATCGAATGGCGACGTTCGGGCTCGCGAGCATAGATGTTGCTCAAGTGCACTTCGACGAACGGGATCGCGACACCAGTGAGCGCGTCTCGCAGCGCGAGACTCGAGTGCGTGTACGCCCCGGCATTGATCACGATTCCATCAACCTCACCACGCCAGCCGTGCACCGTGTCGATCAACTCGCCTTCACCATTCCGCTGCAGGCACACCACGTCGACGCCAAGCCCCTGCCCCACCTGCATCAGTCGCGCATCGATCTGCGTGAGTGTCGTCGTCCCGTACACCGCAGGTTCGCGCGTGCCGAGCAGGTTGAGGTTCGGGCCATTCAAGACACCAATGCGCACACCGGACTCACGAGTTGGAAAGCCCCTTCAGCCAGTGAGAGAACTGCGCCAGGTCGGCGCCGGCTGATGACGGGCCCGCCGACTGTTCAGCGTCGCCCGACCCGGAAGCTACTCCCGGCACGGGGGTCTGCGAAACGTCCGAATCAGCCGCAGGCACCGCCGCTGCTCGGCTGGTCGCCGGGTCGGGGAAGAAGCGATCGAAAGAGAATGCCGACCCTGACGCGTGCGGCGGGGAAACTGGGGACGGATGCGCTGGCATGGAAACGGCGCCGAATGACGATTCGTGCTCGGTCCCGGCAGCGGTGAACAGCGATGGTCCGGGCTCGACACCCTCGCCGCTACCAAATGCCGTCGCCAGCGACTGTGCGGAGTGCTCATCGTGCGGAAGAGCAGTCTCTCCGAACAGACTGGCCAATCCGTCGGCGGGCGTGGGCATCGCCACCGTTGCAGTGCCGACTGCTGGTGTGCGGCGTGCCACACGCATTCCTGCGAGCGTTGCGAACAGCTCGCGGGCCGAACGACGCGCC
>JBGTFN010000176.1:0-6408 GCA_041747275.1 Gemmatimonadaceae bacterium
GACCGCCGCGGTGCGTTCGCTCCGTGGCGCGGGCGACGAGCGCGCGTTGGAGTCACTGCTCGACGCCTCGGCAATAGAGGCGACGCCCGAACGCTGGCTGCGCGCCGTCATTGCGCTCGCATACCAATCGCCCGGTGGTCAATCGAATCCGCGCGGTGCGAAGCGCGATCTTTCGCTCGACCCGAACGCGTTTGCAACGAACACGATCGCGCCATGGCAAACGCTACTGTTGCTGCTGCCATGAGCGCGTTGAATGACCGGCACGTGCTCCTCGCTACATTTGTCAGATGCCGAACGCACAACCTTTCGCCGTGCTCTTCGATCTCGATGGCACTTTGCTCGATTCCATCGGACTGCTGCTCGAGTGCATGGAGTACGCATTTGCCGGCCGCACGACGATTCCATCCCGTCCGGCCTGGGTGGCTGGAATCGGCACGCCGCTTCGCGGACAGATGCGCGACTTCGATGTCGCGGATCACGAGGTCGAGCACATCGTGTCGCGCTATCGCGTGCATCAGGATGCACATCTCGAGCGTCGCACGACACTCTTTCCGGGTGCGATGGAGACTGTCCTGTTTGCGCGCGGCATCGGCATGCCTGTCGGCGTCGTCACGAGCAAGGGTCGCGGAATGACCACGCGTTCGCTTGCGCACGTGGGTCTGCTCGACAAGTTCGATGTCATCATCACGGCCGACGACACCACGCGACACAAGCCCGATCCGCAGCCCGTCCGACAGGCGCTCGACGCGCTCGGCATACCGCCACACCGCGCGCTGTTCGTTGGTGATTCCACGCACGATATGCATTCCGGCAACCGCGCCGGCACGTTCACGGGCGCGGCGCTGTGGGGACCGTTCTCACGCGATGAGCTCGCGGCGACCCACCCGACACATTGGCTCTCGTCGCTGGCCGAGGTGCGGCCGCTTGTGGAACGGCTCGCGAGTGGACACGCGTTGCAGCCATCGTCTCACTGATTTTACCGCGTCAGCACATCCTGACGAGGCGGAATCCAGCCGGGCACGAATCCGGGACACTGCGTCGGTGTCGCTGCAAATTCCACATCTGCAAAGCTTTCACCTCCAGACCCGTAGCGCAGGTCGGAGAGGCGGACGAGTCCATCCGCCTCTTGCTCCCAGATCGGCGCTCGCATGAACTCGAGAGCCGCCGCCACTTCGCAGTGAGTCTCCACCAGTGTTCGCAGCTCCTCTACCGGCGCGCTCCACACCTGTCGCCACGCGATCACTTCATCCGGCGCGCGAGGTGACGGCTGCAGGCCGCCGCCGATTGCCGGCGATGCACTGCGCCTGCGGGACAGCGCCTGTTCGCCTCCCACGCATCGCAGCGCCGAGCGAAGCGCTGGCCACGCCGCGACAGTTGCAGTGCTCACGTTGTAGCTCGAGCCATCCAGCTCGATCACAAGCGCGTTCTGGCAAAGCGGGTTGGCCGCCGCCGACGTCAGCACCACATCCATGAGTTGAGTGTCGCGGACGGCTCTTTCGACGTGCAATCGCGCCGCGTGCGATGCGGTGAACCCTACTCCCTCCACGATTAGCCACGCGAGAACCGCCGCGCTCAGTCGCGCGCTCGTTCCGAGCACTCGCATGAAAGCAAACCACAGTACTGCCGAGATCGTGAGCACGAGGGCAACATCGCTGTCTACGATGTCCACATACCACGCCGCAGCGAGAATGCCCACGAACGCCACGGCGAGCACCACGTGACCAAAATTCCTCCGGAAACCGAACCAGAGCGGCGCGATCGCCGCGATCCACAGCCACGGTTCTATGATGAAGATCGCGTCGCCGTAGAACCAGCGATTGTCCACCGGCCAGAACGGATGTACGCCGTAGCTGTTCGTGAAGTCGAGCAGCAGATGTGAGAGTGTGCCTGCCATCGCCAGTGCCAGCAGCGGAAATCGCTCGGGCGCGGCGCGCGATTCCCGACGCAGCAGCAGGACAATGCCCCAAAGCACCAGCGCTATCACGATTGCAAACACCACCGTATGGGTATGCCCGCGGTGGTGCAGCAGGTAGCCGAGCTTGCCCATGCCCAGCACATCGCCTGAATAGAGCAGGTCGGCGTCCGGAAACTCGGCGGCCACAATGCCCAGCAGCACTGCAGCGCGGCGGAATCCGCGCGGCGTGGCCTGGCCGGTGCGGCGTTCCACGGCCGCGATGGTGATATCGGCCAGCAGCAGGCCAGCCAGCCCATGGGTGACGTTGTCCATGCCCCCAATCTGACCCGCTGCACGCCCCGCAGAATCCCTGGCCCTTACCCTGCCGTAGGAATCTGCGTAACGGTTCAAACCTTTCGCGCCCCCGCCCGGTCCAATCCGGCGACACCTTTTGGGGGCCATGCACGCGCTGACAGTGACCGGATCCATTCCTGACCACATGCGACCATCCCGCGTTCCGGCGTATTCCGCCGGAGCAATGTCAGTGGCCGCCGAGTCGGACGGACCGGACAGCGAAGCCGCGGACATCACCGCCGCCAGTACGGGTGACCGACGGGCGTTCGAGCGACTCTATCGCCGCCATGGCCAGCGCATCTACGCGCTGTGCCTGCGGATGTCGGGTGACCGGAACGCCGCCGAGGAGCTGGTGCAGGATGTGTTTGTGAGGGCGTGGCAGAAGCTCACGTCATTTCGCGGCGATTCAGCGTTCAGTACCTGGTTGCACCGGGTAGCGGTCAACATCGTGCTGTCGCAGCGGCAGAGTGACGGAAACCGGCGTGATCGATTGGTGCACGACGAGTTTGCGATTGACGCAGCACCAGCCAGAACGGCCAGCGTTGCGGAGAAAGTCGATCTCGAGGCCGCGATCGCCGGACTGCCTGACGGAGCACGACGCATTTTCGTATTGCACGACGTGGAAGGGTACACGCATGAGGAGATCGGGTCGTTCCTCGGCATCACATCAGGCGGCAGCAAGGCTCAGTTGCATCGGGCGCGCATGCTGCTTCGCGAGGCACTTTCGGCATGAGCGATTCACACGACGAACCAGCGAGCGACATCGCCATGACATGCGAAGCATTCGAAGCATCGCTTGGCGCGTTCCTCGAGGGTGACCTCGACGAACAGACGCAGAGTTCGGCCGACGCACATGTCGCGACTTGCACGAAGTGCGCTGCACTCGTGCGTGAACTGGGCCAGCTTGTTGCAGCCGCCGGCGCACTGCCGTCGCTTGCCCCGGATCGCGACCTGTGGCCCGCGATCGAGGGCCGTCTCGAAACGCCGGTACTCACGCTGCGATCGCGTCCTGCGCTGACCGTCGAATCACGCACCGTGAGCTGGCGCACGGTTGCTGCCGCAGCGGCCGTGCTGGTCACATTGAGCGCCGGCGTGACGTGGAATGTGGCGCGTCGCGCGCCGTTGGGTGACGTCGCAATTGCTCCAACCCTCGTCGGCTCCAGCGATTCAATGACGCTCGGCAACAACCCGTCTGCGGATGGCGTCCGCGCCTGGACTCCCGACGGTCAGGGCGACAGCGCGTCTCCGCAAACCGACGGCGTCGTGGATGGTGCGCCGCCGCGCGTGCTCGCGTCACCGCTTACCGATGGCGGTCGCCGAGGCGTACTCGCAAGCGCACCGGCGCGTACGGGCAACTTGCCGCAGGCGGTGGCTGCTTCCAACAGTCGCGTTCTGGCAATCGACACACTCTACGGTCGCGAGATCGCGACGCTTCGCTCAGTCGCCGAAACACAGCTCGGGCTGCTCGACTCGGCCACGGTCAACGTGGTGCGCCGCAATCTCGACATCATCGACGCGGCCATTCTCGAAAGCCGCGCCGCGCTGGCGAACGATCCGAACAGTGGATTCCTGCTCGAACAACTCGATCGCGCATACGAGCGTAAGGTCGACCTGCTGCGCCGTTTGGCGCTGCTGTAACCCTGGTATCACGATGATCATGCATTTTTCCTCTCGCCTGTTCGCTGCCTCGCTCGGATTGCTTGGCGCTGGCCTTCTGCAGCCGCTGCACGCACAGGCACGCAACGACACGACCTTCTCCATCGATGCCTCCGCCACGGTGGAGGTGGTCAGCCGCTCCGGTGACATCACGATCCGCACCGGTCGGTCCGGGCGGGTGCGGGTGCTCCAGGACAGTGACGATCGCGTGCTCATGAGCGGAAGCGGCCGCGCCATTCGCATCGAATCCGGTTCCACGCGCAATCGCTCGAGCGATGACATGCAGATCGAGGTCCCACGCGGCACGATCATGCTCGTCCGTACGCAGAACGGCGACATCTCGGTGCGGGGAACGGGAGCCGATGTGGAAGTACGCTCACAATCCGGAGACGTGTTCATCGACGACGCTGCGCGCGTTCGCATCGAGACCGTTGCCGGCGACATGCAGCTGAGCAACATCAGCGACGGCGTGCGCATCGGTGCGTCGAGCGGCGATGTCACGCTCTCCGGGGTGAACGGCGATGTCGAGATCGGCAGCACGTCGTCCGACGTGGTCATGCGCGATGTGTCGTCGCGCCGAGTGCAGGTGAAGGTCGTCAGTGGCGACGTGCGCTTCAACGGATCGTTCAGTGACGCCGGTCGTTACGAGTTCAGCACACACTCGGGCAATGTCCGCCTGGAATTGCCGGCGAATACGCGCGCGCTGCTCGATGCGCAGACCTTCAATGGCGACATCACCACCACCAACCTTCCGCTCACGCTGCTTCCGGATCTCAACGCAGCCGACCGCGAAGTCGCACGCGAACGTGACCGTGAGCGTCTGCGCACGGTGCGCGATTCCGTGCGCCGAGTCGTGGAGGATTCCATGCGCGACAGTCGCGACGCACGCACTCGGCGCGACAGCATGAACTGGGAACGCAACATCGAACGTTCCGTCACGCAACTGGTCGAGTCCGTGCTTGGCGGACTCGCCGGTGAGATGAGTGCGCTTGCTGCACGGTTCGAAGGCATGGGTAACCGCCGTGTACGTCGCTTCCAGATCGGCAGCTCCGGTGGCCCACTCGTGTCCGTCTCCACCTTCAGCGGCAACGTCATTGTCAGCAGCGACAACGATCGTCGCTGATATCGCGCAGTTCTTGTCTCCGCCCGATCGCTTCGCGCGCTCGTGACGCTTCCCTCAGCCCTTTCCATCATGTCCTACACACGATTGCTTCGCCGCGCGGCCCTCGGTGCAGTGCTCATCGCACCGCTTGCCCTGCCCAACCAGGTGCAGGCGCAGGAGCGTGAACCCAACGCCTTTTCATACAATAGCCGCCTCTCCGCCGGCCGCACCGTCAACGTGCGCAATGTGAACGGGGCGATTGCCGTCGAGCGCAGCACGTCGGGTCAGGTGGAGATTCGCGCAGAAAAGCGTTGGCGACGCGGCGATCCGGATGACGTGCGCATTGTGCAGGTCGCCGGCCGCGATGGCGACATCATGGTGTGCGCGCTCTGGAACGACGCGGAGTGCACGGAGCGCGGCATTCGCAGTCAGTCCAACAACAATCGTTGGAACCGCAATAATGATGTATCCGTGCACTTCACCGTACGCGTGCCTGATGGCGTGCATGTGAACATGTCCACGGTCAATGGCGGTGTGGACATCGAGGGTGTCTCCGGCATGGTCGATGCAAGCACCGTCAATGGCAGCATCGATGCGCGCAGTTCGGGAGGGCCGGTGCGTGCCGAGACAGTCAACGGCTCCATCACTGCGGCCATGGGCGCGCTCAACGGCGATGACCTGTCCTTCTCAACGGTCAACGGTGCGATCAATCTCGAGTTGCCGGCGAACGCGAATGTGGACCTCGACGTGTCCACCGTGAACGGCAGCGTGAGCACCGACTTCCCGGTCACCATTCAGGGGTCGATTAGTCGCAAGCGGTTGCGCGGTACGATCGGGTCGGGCGGACGCGCGCTCAAGGCGAGCACGGTCAACGGCGGCGTCACGCTCAAGCGTGCGGGTTGACGCCGTCTTCGTACAGTGAGTCCACGGCGCGGGCGAGCGTCAGATCTTTTTCTGTAATGCCGCCCGCGTCGTGCGTGCTGAGGTTGAAGGTCAGCTTGGTGTAGCGCACGTCAACATCCGGGTGGTGTGCCTGCTCTTCGGCGACATCCGCAACTCGACGCAGAAAGTCGATGCCGGCCGGGAACTCGTCGAACTGATAGGTTCGCGTGAGCGTGTTGCCCTTGCGTGACCAGCCCGGCAGGGCGCCCAGGGCACGCTGGATTTCGATATCGGAGAGGGGGCGCATCGCAATAGGCTAGCCCAGCCGATGGGCGGGCGCCAGTCGAGCACGCCCGCCGCCGTCCGCTCCCGTCGCCAGCGAGCCTGTCAGTGTTCGGATTATATTCGGTTCATGAACACCGCTGTCGCTGCCATCCGGGCCCGTCTCGAGGCCCTTGTCCCCACCGCGCCGCCAGCCGGTCCGGCATGGCCCACGGGTGTTGCCGCTCTCGACACCGCG
>JBGTFN010000177.1:0-4516 GCA_041747275.1 Gemmatimonadaceae bacterium
TCGGTGGACCATCGAGCACATACTGGACGCCCTCTGCCACGAGCTCGCGTACGGTCCGCCCCCGCTTCGCTGCCTCGATCTTGAGGCGGCGATAGAGCTGATCGTCGAAATCGATAGTTGCTTTCATGTTAGCAAGCTAGCTTGCTTTCCTGCCTTGAACCAGTGGACTGCTGGGAGATCCTCAACGTCCCTCGAGAAACAGCGCTTCCGACACGGGCCCTTTGCCAACGGACAGTGGAACAGGCGCGGAACCGTCGTTGATGACCAGGAACAGATTCCTGACGGTCACCCCGTCGACCACGGTTGCGGTGGTATACAGCAATCGATCGTTGGCGCCGGCAAATCCCCACAAGTTGCCCTCGAGCGGAACGCGCACCTCGCCGGACCCGTCAGCCTTGCCGATGTACACATTTCCATCGGCGAAGTGTCGGTAGACGACATGGGTTTGGTCAGAGGACCAAGGCGAAAAGGAGAACACGCTCACATCCGGAACGAACGACGCTGCCCGCGACACGATGGAACGGGCGCCGGACAGCCGGTTCCTGATCACCATCTCCGTGCCGCCCTTGAGCGCGCGCGTGCCATCGGGCGACGGGTGGCCCATGTCCTGCTCGATCACGTCACCGCCGTTGCTGTTGATGGTGAACGATCGGTCAGCTTCGCAGCTGGCGAATCGCTTGATCTGCACTCGCGTCTCGGAAAGCCATCCGACGACCGATGGCCGGACTGCGCTGTTTGTCGAGGGCGGGCAGCCGACAGGCGGCGGCAACATCGCCGACAGATTGACGAACTCCGTGCCGTCGAGCCGCATCGTCGCCACGAAAGGTTCGGGAGGCAGGACCGACGCTTGCTCGGCAAGGAATACAACGCGCTGCATATCCGGGGAAACTTGCTGCGAAGTCGCGCA
The DNA here is from genome assembly GCA_041747275.1 of Gemmatimonadaceae bacterium. Lineage (GTDB taxonomy): Bacteria > Gemmatimonadota > Gemmatimonadetes > Gemmatimonadales > Gemmatimonadaceae > JAABRT01. The sequence continues at coordinate 908 of JBGTFN010000177.1, forward strand.
CCACGACCCGGCGTCCAGCGTGCGCATGGGTGACCCGTCCAGCGCCAGTTGCACAATTTCACCGCAACGCAGACTGCGCTCCGCCGAGACGAAGATGCTCTGTCCGTCCGGTGCGAGCCTCGGGTGCGCATACCGTCGTGCGTCGGGGCTGAACTGTTGCTCGTTCGTGCCGTCCGGGTTGACTACGAGCAGCACGCGGTCCCGCACGAACAGGACGCGGTCGGGCAATCGCGTGTCAGGTTGAACGGCACCCTCGGAACACGCCGCGCACGCCATCAGGAGTGCCACCAACGTGACACGCCGGGCGACGTCGTACGTCATGCAAGTTGTCGGAACCCGCACCTACCGCGCCGGCAACCGCAGCGCCACCAGCGACGTGTTCTCGCCAGCACCCGTCGCGAACACGATGTACTGCTTGCCGTTGTGCAGGAACGTCATCGGAACGGCGGTGGTCTTCGCCGGAATTTCGATCGCGCCGACCTGCTTTCCTGTCGCCTTCTCGACCGCGAAGAGCTGCGGCGCCTGACCCGGTACGCCGCCGCTGCGACCCGTGCCGTAAATCACGAGCGACTTCGTGGTGATCACCTGCGCCTGGCCGGTGCTCGAGCGTGGCGGCAGCTGAACGCCGGCGAAGAGCGGATCGCGGCTGGTCGTCTGGATGAATCCGCCGTTCGGAATCCACCACGCCTTGTCGCCGGTGTTCATGTTGTACGCCGTGACGCCACCAAGCTCGCGCGGCTTCACGATGGACACACCACCGATCGACGACGCGCCTGCACGCCCCGCAAAGCCACCCGGACGCTCGGTCGGCGGCGTATAGCCCGGCGGCGGCGCCAACGCTCCGATGAGTCCGCAGTTGTCTCGTGGAGAGCTGTAGTTGAACTCCGAGCACGGATCCTTCTGCAGCACGGTGGTGCTGAGGGTGCTCTGCGACGCGACGTAGATCATGCCCGTTTCCGGATCGACGCTCGCGCCACCATCGATGTTCACGCCACCGGCCGCGCCTGGTGCATACCACGAACAGGTGAAGCCGGCCGGTCCGCCTTCACGCGTGGAGGGCGGGATGTAGTACGGCCCCATGCGGCAGCGCTTCGCCAGCTTGAGCGCGGAGTCCTTGATGGCCGGCGTGTAGTCGATGAGATCTTCCTCTTCGAGTCCCTGCAACACGTACGGCTCGGGCTTGGACGGGATCGGCTGTGTCGGCGCTGACTGTTCACCCGGCACATCGCTTTTCAGCACCGGTGTCTCGGGCATCGGCCAGATCGGCTCGCCGGTTGCCCGATCGAACGTGTAGAGCCAGCCCTGCTTGGTGGGCTGCGTGATGATCTTGCGCGGGCGACCGTCGATGGTGACGTCCATGAGATTCGGCGCCATGGGCGTGTCGTAGTCCCAGATGTCGTGGTGCACCATCTGGAAGTGCCACTTGCGCTGACCGGTCTTCGCGTCGAGCGCCACGAGGCTGTTGCCGAACAGGTTGTCACCCGGACGGTGTCCACCGTACTCGTCCATCAGCGGCATGCCGACCGGGATGTAAACCAGGCCAAGTTCCGGGTCAGCAGACAGTGTTGCCCACGCATCGTTTTTGCCCACGCCTTCCGTGCCGATCTTCGAGCCGTTTTTCCACGTGTCCGCCCCGAACTCGCCAGGCTGCGGCACGAGGTTGAACGTCCAGAGATGTTTGCCCGTGCGGCGGTCGTAGCCGCGGATGTAGCCGGGCAGATTGGCCACGCGAATCGGGTAGTAGCCGTGAATGTGCGAGCTGCCCACCACGATCACATCGCCCACCACGATGGCCGGCGACGAGTTCGCGATCTGGCCGTGCTTGGGATCGATGCCCACGGTGCCGTCAGCGCCGATTTTCTTCACCGGGTCCCACGTCTCACCGGGACGCGCGGCGCGCGCCGGCGCTGCGTCGGAGACGATCAGCGGTCCGCTGTCGTCCACCGCCAGCGGCACCAGCGGGAAGCCCAGTCCCTCCTGCAAATCCACCACGCCATTCTTGCCGAACGCGGGATCGGGCAGCCCCGTCTTCGCGTCGAGTGACGCCATGTGGAAGCCGGGCGTGATCACCACCACGCGCTCGGTGGCGCCGTCCTGCCAGTAGGTGAGCCCTCGGCCGGCGAACTGCCGCGGTGCCTTTTGCCAGCGGATGCCCTCGTCGAGGCGCCACATCCAGAGCGTCTCGCCGTTCTCGGGATTGACGGCCGTTGCAACGCGACGCGTGCTGGCGACGGTGAACAACCGACCATTCGCGTAGAGCGGCGTGGTGCGGTAGTACTCGTCCGCGCCGAACGTGCCGGCGGCCCACTGCCACGCGATTTCGAGGGAGTCGAAGTTGGCGGCGTTGATCTGGTCGAGCGGTGAGTATCGCGTGCTCCACGCGTCTCCGCCCCAATAGCGCCACTCGCCGGGCACGTTGCCTCGCACGAGCTGCTGCGGTTGTTCGGCCGGCGGCGCAGCGTCCAGCGAACTGGTACGCGCCCAGAGCACGCCGGTGATCGAGAGCGCGCCGATGGCGACGAAAGCGAGGAACTGCCGGGAACGCAACGATGCAGCCATGACGGGTTCTCGGACGATCGGAGGTGGGGAATGTGGCGGGACCGCGTCGATAAGAGCACCGAAGCGGCGGCACAGCGAGGATCCAGCAATCCAGCAGAAATGTCTAGCGGTGGGAACGCGACAATCGAGGTGATCCCGATGGCGATGCGCTGCCCGCATCTTCCGGCAGCTCAATGCGGATGGTGCGCAACTCCTTCTCGTCCATGGAAAGCGCCTTCCGACCCGCGGGCATGCCGTTCATGCGCAGAATGTACGCCAGCACGAGCGTGTACTCTTCCGTGCTGAGCGAGCCCGGCTCGGTCTTGGGCATTTCCTCGCGAATATACGTGAAGAGATCCGAGAGCGGCCGGCCGGTCCACTTGGCCTTGAACGGTGCTCCGGTATGCGTAATGGCCGCGTGGCATGACTGGCACAGCATCGTGTACACATCGCCGCCGCTCCTGGCCTGCGCGGCCGTGTATACGCCCTGCGCGGTTGTGCGAGTGGCGGATTGCGCAGACGTTGTGCGCTGGGGCAGCAACACTGCGAGTATCAGGACGAGAGCAGACGATATTGAACGCACAGTCGATCGGCGGGCTTGGACGGAGGGAAGCATTCAGTTCAATGTGCGCCGACGCGCGTCTCCGGACCAGTCCGGATGGCTTGCACCGCCGAACGTCCTGAGAGGCGGTCGAACACGCCGGAGAGCCCCCAGGCCACCGCCAGCGCCACCGCAGCCAGCAGCGCCAGTCGCAGCGCGCCCAGCCAGAGCACGGGAGAAGGCGCGGTGAAGGACAGGTCGTAGGTGAGCAACTCGCTGCCTCGTTCCGTCATCCAATGCCACGCGGAATGCGCCACGAACGCCGACAGCACGATCACGAGCGCCTGCGGTTTCGGAACGCGCGAGCTCACAAACGCGAGCACAGGCACGACAACCGCAAGCACCACGAGTTGTCCGAGTTCCACCCCGACATTGAACGCGGCCAGCGACATCGCGAGGTGTGCGCCGGAGAACTGCAGCGATTCCTGTAGCGCGAACGAAAATCCGAAACCGTGCACCAACCCGAACGC
>JBGTFN010000178.1:0-5556 GCA_041747275.1 Gemmatimonadaceae bacterium
TCGCCGCGCGTCTCGCTCAAGTGGTTCGCGAATGATGACCTCGCATTCACGCTCGCCGGCGGCCGCTTCACGCAGTGGACACCCGCGCTGCGCAATGAGCAGGCACCGGTGCGTCTGTTTGATTTCTGGCTCACCAGCGATCGCGATACTCCGGTCGCCGAGGCGTGGCAGGCGATCAGTGGTGTCGAGCGGTGGTTTGGCGCTCGGCGTTTTGTGCGTGTGGAGGCGTATCTCAAGGACTACGGAAGTCTGCCAGCGTCCAACCTGTTCAACGATCCCGCCGTTCGCGGCGACGAGTTCATTGTCACCACGGGAACGTCATACGGCGCAGACGTGCTGCTGCGACAGCTCGAGGGCGGCCCGTGGTCGGGCTGGCTCGCGTACACGTACGGCGTGAGCACGCGTGATGGTCCCAACGGGCGATTCGCACCGGTGCAGGACCGTCGGCACAACGTCAACCTCGTGGCGTCATACCGCACCGACTCCAGGTGGAGCTACGGCGTGCGCCTCGGACTCGGCACCGGCACACCGTTCACCGATGTGGAAGGACAGCTCGTGCGTCGTCGCTACGATCCGGTGACGAACAGCTTTCCCACCGATGATCGCGACGTGGATCGTGAGCCGATCGGCGGCCTGCGCAACGCCGCCCGCTATCCGCTCTTTCAGCGACTCGACCTGAGCGTCACGCGTACGAGTACCGGTCGACTGACGTGGGCGCCGTACCTGTCACTCATCAACGCGTACAATGCGCGCAATGTGTTCACGTATGTGTTCGACTTCGCGCAGAACCCGCCGTCGCGAACCACGGTATCGCAGTTTCCGCTGCTGCCCACGGTGGGCATGAGTGTGTCGTGGTAGGCGGAGGACGGACGTTGTGCGCGTGGTCTCGTGAAGCACGGCGCGAATCGTTTCTATTGTCGCGTCACGGTTGGGTGTTGTGCGCGCTGTTGCTGCTGCCCTGGATGAGTGCGTGCGAAATCGCCACCGAGACGGTGGAGTCACCAGCGCCGCGCATCGTGGTGCACGCCGTGCTCAATCCCGACGCACGCGAGCAGGTGATTCTGGTGGAGTCGTCACTCACGGGACGCGTAACGGTCGACAGCACGCTGCGATTCAATCCGCTCGATCCAATCCGTACCGCGGGTGGAGAGCCGCTGTTCGGGGCGACGGTGCAGCTCTTTCGCGAGCACCAGACGAGCGGTGTCGGTGCGGTCGAAACAGTGGTCGTCGACGCGATCGAGACGCTGGTCAACTTCCGGCGCACCGGGCGGTACACCGTATCTCGCAATCAGCTCGTAATCGAGCCAGGCGTGAGGTACCGGCTATTCGTTCGCACCGCCGACGGCCGCGAGGTCACCGGGGAGACGCGCGTACCTGCCGCGCCAACCGGCTGGGTCCCGGGTGCAGGCGAGGTCGTGCGGCCAGTGTCGATCAACCGCTCCACCGACACGCTGCGCCTCGAATGGTCGCCGAGCGAAGGCGCGCGCACGTATGCGATTCGCGTGGAGACGCCCAACGGTCCCTGGTTCCTCTTCTCCGATTCCACGCGGTTCGCTCTTGCGGGCACGCTGCGCAACTTCTTTGCATCCGATCTGCCGTCGGTCTTCGCTCCCGGTTTCGAGCAGCTCGTGAGCGTGGCCGCGGTGGACGTCAACTTCTACGACTATAATCTCTCCGGCAACGATCCCTTCGGCGGCACAGGACTGATCAGCAGCGTGCGTGGCGGGCTCGGTCTGTTCGGCAGTGTGCTACAACTGGAGCGACGCAATGTGTCGGTGACCGAGCGCGATCGTTTTCCGCTCGACGCACGCTGGGTAGGAGTTACCGCGTCGGGCGATAGCGCGGAGTACGATCTGTGGGTGGATTCGCCCGGCACCCCGCGATCATCGGTGAGCGGCAGAGCACGTATCGGAGGCGGGCGCCTTTTCCTGATCGGCACGCTCGAGGGTGGGCAGCTCAGACTGGCCACGCTCGCCGGCTCGAACGCTGTCGGGACGTTGGCGCTGCTGAACGCGGTGGTGGTCGGCGACACCATTCGTGGCGAATACGACCCGCGGTTCGACACCAATGGACCGCGGGTGCTGGTGCGGAGGGCACGGATCAGTCCCGTGAGCTGGATCCTGCGGCCCAAGGGTTCAGGATAAGCCTTGCAAATCGAAAGTCTGACTTTAGATTTGCAGCATGATTTCGCGAGCCCTCTACCAGTTGGCACTCCAGCGCCTGCGCGCGATGCCTGGCGTGGTGCTCTTTGGACCTCGGCAGGTCGGAAAGACGACGCTGGCGCAGGCGATCGTCGCCGAATGGGGAGACGACGCGGTCTACCTGGATCTGGAGCGCGAGAGCGACCGCCGTCGCCTTGATGACGCCGACGCCTATCTCCGCGCTCAGGTTGGCCGTCTCACGGTGCTCGACGAAGTGCATCGCCTCCCCGGACTCTTTCCCACGCTTCGTGGCATCATCGACGCTCGGCGCGCGGCCGGCGACCGCACGGGTCAGTTCCTGCTGCTCGGCTCGGCATGGCTTGAACTGCAGCGGCAGGCGGGCGAATCACTCGCCGGCCGCGTCAGCTATCTCGAGCTCGCCCCGGTTCTTGCCAGCGAGTATGTGCGGCCTGAGCGTCCCGGCGCATCGATCGACAGGTTGTGGCTGCGTGGCGGCTTTCCGGACAGTCTGCTCGCCGAAGATGATGTGCTCAGTTTTGCCTGGCGCGAAGACTTCGTGCGCAGCTACCTGGACCGCGACATTCCCATGTTCGCGCCGCGAACGTCACCCACGGCGATCAAGCGGCTGTGGCGCATGCTGGCACACGCGCAGGGAACTCCGATCAACAAGGCTCGCCTTGCGGGCAACCTTGAAGTGAGTGCGCCAACGATCACGTCGTACATCGACCTGCTCGTGGACTTGCTGCTGGTGCGGTCGCTGCCGCCGTGGAGCGGCAACCTGTCCAAACGGCTTGTGCGCACGCCCAAGGTCTACCTGCGCGACAGCGGCATCGTGCATGCCTTGCTTGGCCTGACCACACTTGATGATGTGCTCAGTCACCCCGTTGTTGGCGTGAGCTGGGAGGGGTTTGTGATCGAGCAGCTCATCGCCGCGGCGGGTCCCCAGCGACAGGCCATGTACTTTCGCACGGCCACCGGCGCCGAGGCGGACCTCGTGTTCGAGCAGGGCGGTCAGGTGGAAATGGTGATCGAGATCAAGCGTTCATCGGCGCCAGGCCTTTCCTCAGGATTGCGCGTGGCCTGTGAGGACCTGCAGCCTGCCCATGCGTACGTGGTGCACGGCGGAGAAGGGCAGTGGACCATGGGCAGAGGCGTCACGGCCATCTCCGTGCTCGAGATGATGCGACTATTGTCCACTGCCGCGACCTCGCCGAGGGCATAATTTGGAGTCTGCAACTCCATATTGCGCGGCATTGTGGCGGCAGGCGCTACGCCGCGAACATTTCCTGCAGCACGCCGAGCGCCTTCGAGAGCGTGGGTGCAGTGAGTGCGCCGAGGCGCTTGAGCAGGCGCTCGCGGTCTACCGTCCGCAACTGATCGAGCACGAGATGACCGTCCTTCCCCGCAAATCGGCAGGCAATGCGAAACGGATACGGATGACTGCCGGTGGTGAGTGGTGCAACAATGAACGTACCCATGTGGGAGTTGAGCTCGTCCGGTGAGACAACAACACACGGCCGTGTCTTTCTGATTTCGCGGCCGCGAGTTGGATTGAGCTCTACGAGATAGATGTCGCCTCGCCGGACAGCGCGGTCTACCACGACCACTCTTCGTCATCGAATCGCGTAGCGCTGGGCGCATCAAGCAAGCCTTCCGACGCGTGCCTGGCAGCGGCCTCCGCCCACCCCGCTCGGGGAGACACCGCGGCGGTGATCACGAGCGACCCAGGTTCGACCCGAATCTCGATTTCGTCCTCAAGACCCGCCTGCTCGAGCAGCGGTTTGGGCAACCGCACGCCGCGCGAGTTGCCAATGCGAATAAGCTTGGACTTCATGCTGCGCTCCGTAAATAGTGATTACAATGTAGCCACCGGAACGGCCGCACGCGACGCCTCAGTTTGAAAAAACGTTGCCCCAGAACCTGAACGCGCCCGGCGGCAGCATGTAGATGCCGTACTCGAGCGCCGAGGGCGTCCACGACGTCCCCTTGTAGATGGGGCGGATGAAGCAGAAGGTGCCGGGATTCTCGGCGGCATATCGCTCCATGCGCCGCCACTCGCCACCGCGGTTCACCGACGCCAGCTGCGGGAAAAGGTTGATATCGGTCCCGCCGCCCATCGTGTGCGCAAAGAAATGGCCACGGTCTCGGCCCGGATACGTGGCCGACCACACGCCGCCCAGAAAGCCTGCCATGCGCGACGTATCGCGCGTGTTCGCCGGCTCGGCTTTGGACAGTCCCCACACCGCGACGACACGATCTTCGATGCGAGAGCCCTTGCCGCGAAGATCGAACATCGTGTGCACCGTACCGTTCTCTCCCGCCTCGCCGCCCTGCGTGACCGTCAGCAGCTCGCCGCCTTTCGACGGGTACTGCGACGCGAAGATGTGCGGCAGCACGAGGTTCAGGTACTCGACCACGGCCACACGACCGACCGGGTTCGGGGCGTCTTCTGCGACCTTCTGATAGATCCGCATGAATCGCTGCTCCTGTACAGGCGTTGCCAGACGTTCCGCGTCAGCGCCGCGGGAGGTGAGCACCGTTGCTCGCCTCGCGCAGCTCCGCCGAACGCCTATGACTTGCTGAAGTACCGCACCCCCGGCAGCTCCTTGAAGTCTGCATCGAACGTCCAGATCGTGGCGCCAGCCTGCCGGGCTGTGGCAAAGATGATGCTGTCGGCGAGCGGCAGCTTGTGCACGACACCGAAATGCGCCGCACTCACGGCCAATGCGCTATCCAGCGGCACGATACGCCCCTGATGCAACATCGCCGCGATCTGCAGCGCCGTGTTCTCATCTCGCTGCTGCATCACTCGGCGCGTGACTTCAACCAGCACGATGGTCGGCACGATCAACCGTTCGACATCCTCGATCGCCGCCGCGACGTGGTGCGCCGAGTCACCCGCGGCGAAGTACTCGAGCCACGCCGACGAATCGATCAGGTTCACACACGATCCTCATCTCGGGGCACCGACGTATCGATGCCCTTCAGAAACCCGAGCATGCTGCGCATGGGCTGCACCGGAATGAACTCCACCCGATTCTGGTACTGCAGCACCTGGACCTTCTGCCCCGGCTCGAGCTGCAGTGCCTCACGAATCTCGCGGGGAATGACCACCTGAAACTTCGGTGACACGGTGACGACTGTCATGAGAACCCCATCGATAGGCGTGTCGTACAACGATATGCGGATCGATGGTGATTCGCAACGGACACCCAGACGCACCCAAGGCGGCGATCGCTCCCCATTGCGCGGGAATGCCAGAATATCTATATATCCGGATAACCGGATATGACTGCCCCAGCCCGCGCCCTCGTCCACGACCGACTCGCCACACTCGCCGACGCCACCCGGTGCCGGCTGCTGCTTGCACTGGACGGCCGCGAGCTCACCGTGG
>JBGTFN010000179.1:0-12331 GCA_041747275.1 Gemmatimonadaceae bacterium
GGTGCGCACGCCATGATCGATGTGTCCGATGGGCTGGCGGCCGACGCCGCGCATCTGGCCAACGCGTCGGGAGTCGAGTGCGAACTCTGGACCGAGTCCATCCCGTGCATCGACGGCGTGAACGTTGCGCAGGCACTGGCCAGCGGCGAGGAGTACGAGCTGCTCGTTGCCACCGCACCGGATCTCGACGCTGACGGTTTTGCGCGGCGCTTTGGCGTTCCGCTCACGCGCATCGGCATCGTTCGTGCGTGTACGGATGAGCATGCGCCGCGGGTGGTGCTACGCGCCCGAGAGGGAGATACCGAGCCGCTGCGCGTTGATCTTCCCGCCGGTCACGACCACTTTTCTTCGTGATGCGGACGCTTCTTGCGAAGTTCGTGACGCTCGTCGCGACGTTCTACTACGGCACGCGGGTGATTCTCGCGGCGAAGACCGGCGCGCGGCACGGACCGGGAACGATTCTGGATACCGCGCCCCATCGCTGGGCGCGTACGATCGCGCGCTCGGCAGGCATGCGCGTCATCACGCACGGACGCGAGCGACTCGATCCATCGTTGCCGCAAGTGTTTGTGGTCAATCACGTCAGCATCATGGACATTCCGGCCATCCTGCACGCCGTGCCGGGCAGCGGCTTTGTCGCCAAGCAGGAGCTCTCGCGCGTTCCGCTCTTTGGTGCCGCCGCGCGCGCGGTGGGCGTCGTGTACATCGATCGTGAAAATCGAAAGTCTGCATTCGCCGCGTATGACGAAGCGGCGGAGCGCGTTCGCGACGGACAATCTGTCATCGTCTTTCCCGAGGGAACGCGCGGAGCGACCTACGCAATCCGACCGTTCAAGAAGGGGCCGTTTGTGCTGGCGATCCGAGCGGGCGTGCCGATCGTGCCGGTAATCATGCATGGCACGATCGAGATCACGCCCAACGGCACACTCGACGTGACACCGGGCACTGTCAACGTGCATCTGCTCGAGCCGATCCCCACGACAGGCCTCACATTCGACGATCGCAACACTCTCGCCGACCGGGTCCAGGCGCGCATGATAGAGGCGATGTGCTCTCTCTACGGCATTGTGCCCGTGCGCGACCTGAGCGCGCTCGGGCACTCGCCGAGCTCGCTGGCAGATCGCACGATCCCTGCTGCCTCCGCCTCCCCGTCTGAAGCGTCGCTGTCCGCTTCATCGCCGTCCGACCCATCGCTACCTGACGCGTCCGCGTCCCCTACTTACACCCGACCCTGATCACTCCCATGGCCTCAATCCTTTCCATCACCGCACGGGAAATCCTCGATAGCCGCGGCAATCCGACCGTTGAAGCCGAGGTGCATCTCGATACCGGCGCTGCAGGGCGCGCCTCTGTGCCAAGCGGCGCAAGCACCGGCGAACGTGAGGCCGTCGAACTGCGGGACGATGACAAGGAGCGCTACCTCGGCCGCGGGGTGCAGAACGCCGTCGCCAATATCGAGACCACGATTTCGGCGGCGCTCGAGGGTATGGATCCCACTGCGCAGGTCGCGCTCGATCAGGCACTGCTCGAACTCGATGGCACCGAAAACAAGTCGTCACTCGGCGCGAACGCGATGCTGGCTGTCTCGCTGGCCACGTCGCGCGCGGCGGCCGCAGAACTCGGCCTGCCGTTGTATCGCTACCTTGGCGGACCGATGGCGCGCACGTTGCCCGTGCCGATGATGAATATCCTGAACGGTGGTGCGCACGCGACGAACACCGTGGACTTCCAGGAGTTCATGATCCTGCCCGTTGGCGCCGAAGATTTTTCGGAGGCGCTTCGCATGGGCACGGAAGTTTTCCACGCGCTCAAGCAGGTGCTCGTGGAGCGCAAGTTTGCGACAGGCGTGGGCGACGAAGGCGGGTTCGCGCCGGACCTCGGCAACGATGAAGAAGCGCTCAAGATCATTGTGCATGCGATCGAGAAGGCTGGATACCAGCCCGGCACGCAGATCGCGCTCGGCCTCGACTGCGCGGCGAGCGAGATGTACCGCGATGGCGAGTACCGCTTCGTGAAGAGCGGTGGGAAGGCGCGCTCGCGCGAGCAGATGGTGGAGCTCTACACGCAGTGGCTCGAGACGTATCCAATCGTGACGATCGAGGACGGCATGGCCGAGAACGACTGGGAAGGCTGGCAGATGCTGACGTCCGCTATCGGTGATCGTTGCCAACTCGTAGGCGACGACGTGTTCTGCACCAACGCCGCCATCCTGGCCAAGGGCATCGAGCAGGAAGTGGCGAACGCGATCCTGATCAAGGTGAACCAGATCGGCACGCTGACGGAGACGTTTGAAGCAATCGATCTGGCGCGGGCGGCCGGCTACAACTCGATCATCTCGCACCGCTCCGGCGAAACCGAAGACACGTTCATTGCCGACCTCGCAGTAGCGAGCGGGGTGGGTCAGATCAAGACCGGCGCGCCGTCACGTTCCGATCGTGTGGCGAAGTACAATCAGCTGCTGCGCATCGAGGAGCAACTGGCCGGCACGGGAGAGTATCCCGGCGGCGCGATCTTCGGGCTCTGATGGTCACCACGCCGCGCAAGTCGTCACGGAAGGGAGATACATCAGCCAAACGACTGGCGTCGCGCGCGGGCATCGTCGCGGTCATCGTGGCGTTGCTGGCATTCGCGATCGAGGGTGGCGAATACGGCACACGCGACCTGCTCTCGCGCACATCGCGCCGCGCGCAACTGGAAGTCGAGGTCTCGCAGTTGCAACTCGTGGTCGATTCGCTGACGCGCGAGAAGGAGGCGGTCGAGAACGATCCCGCTACGCTCGAGCGCATCGCGCGCGAGGAATACGGGATGGTAAATGGTGATCGCGAGATCCTGTATCGCTTTGCCGATGATGGAGATGACGCGGATACCGATACGCTACGTGAATGACGGGGGTTGACTTGCGAGTGCTCTGCGGTGATGTTGAAGGACTGACGCGGGGTGGAGCAGCCTGGTAGCTCGTCGGGCTCATAACCCGAAGGTCGCGGGTTCAAATCCCGCCCCCGCCATTACGAAAAGCGGCCGGTCCTCACGGGCCGGCTGTTTTTCGTTACCGGCCCGCTCCGGCCGTGTATTGCATGTAGTCAAGAGAGTGGGGCAGGGTAGCTCAGCTGGTCAGAGCGCACGACTCATAATCGTGAGGTCGAGGGTTCGAGCCCCTCTCCTGCTATCGCACACAAGGCCGCGCAATCGCCTGATTGCACGGCCTTGTTGCGTTCCGCCCCTGGAAAAGTTCAGAAGCTGTACTCGACGCCAGCTGTGAAGGCGATGCGCGGCTGCAACCCTCCAACCTTGATCGGTACGAGCGCGTTCAGCACGGTGGTCATGCCGCCCGCGGTGGTGTACTTGACACCCGCAGAGCCCGAAATGACGTGATCGCGGATTCCGGGAATGTTCGTGGGTTGAATGGTGCGCACGAACGGTGCGGTCAGTTGCACGGCGTCGGGCAGTGCAACCTTGTTTTCGCCCAGCTGATATTCGCTCAAGACGTCGAGTGCGAGCGTCCACTTGTCGTTGAGCAGCTGGTCGAAGCCGACAATTGCAATGGCGGCGTTGTTCTGCAGGCTGTCAGTGCGCAGCAGCAATCCGGCGTTCACGTGCGGAGAGAAGTTGCCGTAGCGGCCCGAGTATGCGCCGAGCAGTCGCGCGCTCAGGGCGCCGGCTCCGCGAAAGTTGTCAGCATCGCCCGTGGGCAGTCGCACGTCGCCAAACAGTCCGAGATCGGCTTTGTCGCTCTGCGACAGATTGGCTTTGACGCGCACCGCGATATCGCCCAGTCCCAAGCTCGATCCGCTCGTGCTGCCCGTGGCGGTGAGTGACTGATTCGACGAGGTGCCGAACGCGTGTGGCGAGTTCTCATTGAAGGGAATCACGGTGCCGAAGCTCGTGCCATCGAGTGACGAGCGAACGATCGGTACGGCGATGCCGACGTCGAGGCGATCCATCAATCCATAGGTCACGAACGCTGTGGTGACGAGCACATTCAAGTTCAGATCGCTGCGTACCTGGATCACGTCGTTCTCGAATGTGGGAATGCCGTAGACCGGATCACCGACGTTCTGATGGCTGAAGTTGAAGTTGATCTGGTCGAGCGGCAGTCCGCGAAAGGTCGCGAAGCTCAGCGACGTCACATTCGCTCCCGCCAGCAACTGGCCGCGTCCGAGCGTCTGACCGCGTTCGGCGAAGATCGGACCCGACGACGTGGACGTCTTCACCGGACGGCCGCCGCTGAATGAAAAGGTGACGCCGCCGGACGACGAACTGATCGGCAGGTTGGAGACCGACGCACCGATCGCATCCGCGAAAAAGTCGATCAGCGCGCCGCTGGCCTGCGTCGCCGAGGGCGCGTAGTGCAGGCCATGTACATCGGCGTTCACCTGCAGGCACAGCGCTTCGCCACATTCACCGAAGCGAAAGAGGTTGTTGATCTGCTGCTTGAGTGATTGATCCTGCGCGTGCAGCGGAGTGACGACAACGAGCATCGCAAGGACGGCGAGCGGGGCGAGGCGTTTCATGCAGGCTCCGGAGAGGGTAAGGGGTCGAGGTCAGTTGTTGTTTGCGCCCTGATTGATCCAGGTGCTGATCAGCGCGCGCAGCGACTCGGGGACTTGTTGCGCACCGGTAGGCATGTGAAACGCGCCCGTCGACTTCTGCAGCTGATAGGTCAGGTAGCTCATCGTCGCGCTGCCGGCCACGATTCGACGAGGATACTGCGTCGCGAGCGGAAAGCTGGCGCTGCGGTTGGTGGTCAGCACACCGATCATGTTGGCCCGGAACGCGCTCACGCTGCTCAGGTTGGGCTGCGATCCGCCGCTGAAATGACACGCCTCGCAATAGGTCGGGTAAAGCTGCGAGTAGATGTTGTTCGTGAACGACACGGGCACGTCGAACTCAATCGCGATGTCGCGCGGACTGTTCGAAGCCACGGACGATATGACACGCACTATTGCGGTGTACGTGCCGGGCGCGCGCGGGACGGACGGTGTGCCGGCATTCGCGACAAGACTTATCGTCGCCGGCGCGGTCGAGCTCGAGATCGTGCCGCTCAACCAACCGGTATTCGGTGACGGGCCGGTCAGGTAGATGATGCTCGCCGACAATCCTGACAGCGTACCGCCGCCCGTGTTGGAGATGGTGACGTTGAACGCGCCGCTCGTTCCGCCGCCGCTCACTCGTGTGAAGCCACCAGCCGTGCTGCTCAACCCGATGCTCGGCGCGGTCGCAATCGTGAACGTGACGTCGATCTCTTGTGGTGTGTTGGACGCGATGGACGAGCTGACGGTAATTCTTGCGGTATAAGTGCCCGCCGTCAGCGCACCGCGCGAGGCCGTGATGGCGATGCTCGTGGGCGCCGTGCTGCTCGCGAGCGCGGCCGACAACCAGCCGCTTCCAGAACCGTACGTGATGCTGGTGGACAGCCCCGAAAGCGTACCGCCACCTCCGTTATTCACGATGACGTTCTGAGCCACAGGGTTCGCCTCACCGACCACCATGGAGAACGTTCGTGACGTTGCCGAGAGCACGATCTCCGGCTGCGCGGCGATCGTGTAGGTGATCGGCACGCTCACCGGCGAGTTGCCTGCAGCAGCCGAGAGCACGCGCAGTGTGGCCGTGTAGGTGCCCGCCGACAAGCCGGCAGGTGATGCCTGTACCGAGATCGTGGCGGGAGCCGTGGTCGTGTTGAGAGAGGCGGTGAGCCAGCCGCTTCCCGTCTGATACTGCACGCTGAGTGAAAGACCCGTCAGCGTGCTCCCGCCCGTGTTTGTCACCATGACTTGTCGCGCAGCGGGCGGAGTGGTGAGCGACCCGGTAATCGCGAGTGAAGTCGGCGAGACGGTAATGATCGCTCCTGCAGTGACGGTGAGTGTCACGGCAATCGTCTGCGGCGTGTTGCTGGCGAGTGGCGCGCTCACTCGCACCGTTGCAGTGTATGTGCCCGCAGCCAGCGATCCTGTCACCGGTTGAATCGTGAGTGTAGCTGGCGCGGTGGTCTGGTTCAGCGAGGCGTTGAGCCAGCCTGATGCGGTCCCATACTCGACGGCAACGGTGATGCCCCCGAGCGCTCCCCCCCCTGCATTGCTGATCTGTGCCGTTTGCGCCGCTGCATTTGCCCCGCCCACCGTCGCGGCGAACGCGAGCGACGAAACGCTGACACCGATGGCGGGCGGGGCGGAGATCACCAGCGTGACGAGCACCGTGCGGGGCGCGTTTGCGGCGTCGGGCGACGCAAGTGTCACGCTCGCCGTGTACGTGCCGGGAGCGAGGGAGGCGGTGTTTACGCTCAGCGAGAGCGATGCGGGGGTCGATGTATTGCTGAGTCCAGCGCTCAGCCATCCGCTCGCGGACTGTCCATATGCGATCGACACGCTGAGCCCCGTTGCCGCTGCCGGTGAACCGGAGGTGACATTGATGGCGACGGCAGCGGGGTTCGCACCTCCCGCCACGCCTGTGAACTGAGCTGAGGTCGCCGACAGCTCGAGTGTGGGCGGTGCGGTCACGGTGAAGCTGACAGCGATTTCACGCGGCGCTGCGCCAGTGGCGATGAGCTGTACGGTGGCCGAGTACGTGCCGGGAATGAGACCCGTCACAGAGGCACCGAGAGTGAGCGTTGCCGGCGCGGTGTTCGCCGACAATGTGGTGGACAGCCACTGACCAGGCTGGCCTGCACCGTATGTCACGCCGCCTACCTGCACACCCGCGAGCGTCCCCTGTCCGGCGTTCACGATGGCGATGGTGCGCGCACCGGGATTCGCGCTGCCAGCGCGCGCTGAGAATGTCACGGAGCTCGCGTCGAGGCCGATCGCCGGCGGCTGCAACACGGTGACAACCGTGCTGGCCGACTGTGACTCGGTGGACGCTGTAATCGTGGTGGTGCCGGCACCGACAGCGCTCACAAATCCGGTGGACACCACCGTTGCCACCGCTGTATTGCTCGACGACCACGTGACCAGGCCGCGCGCGTTCACCGCGCTCAACTGCACGTTCTCGCCGATGCCTAGTGTCGCGTTCTGGATGTTGATGGACATCGCCGGTGCCGTTGGCGAGTCCCCGCCGCCGGCACACGCGACGAGCGTGAACGTCAGCAGCGGTGCGAGCAGGGCACGTGTCAGATCACGAGCGATGAACAATTGGCCCTCCGCAGAACGGAAACCGTTGTTTGCGCGCACACGGTGGCGCGAGATTCTCCCGCTACGTTGCGGCTGCGGTCGCGACACCGCAAGTCTGACACGAGTGGAGCCTAAGGCTCACCCACTCCCACGAGTCGGAATCTCGTGTCGTCGCGCAGCAGTGTGATGATCCAGGTATCCGAATCCGTGACCGGTCCCCGGCCGAGGTTGTACCGCAAGCTGACGCGCGCATTCACTCGCGCGCGCGATCCGGGTTCGGCGCTGAATGGCGCTGCTGCGCCAATGCTGTTGACGGTCACCCTCACGTCGCGCGCCTCACTGAAGAACGTCGATAACTCCGAGGCGAAGCTTGCTGAAATCGAAGGGAACACCGCGCGAATACGATCAAGATTTTCCGACTCGAACGCCCGGGCGTACGCATCAACGGCCGCGCGGGCCTCGCGCTCGAGCTGCGCTTGCGTGATCACCGGTGTACCAGCGGGCGTGGACGGAGATGTCACGGGCGGGAGCGTACTCGTCGCTTGCGCTCCGCGTGCCGGCGGCGCCTTCGAAGACAAGGTTTCGGCCACAGGCTGCTGCGCAACGGTCTGAGCCGCCGTCGCCACTACACGCAACGTCACGCTTCGGCGTCCAGCCTCGCCGGCGTCGGCGGTAATGGTGACGCTGCCCGGCGCGACGGCTGTCACTTCACCCGAGCGCGCATTTACACGGGCGACTCGACTGTTGCTGCTCGTGAAGCGAATGCTGCTGTTGACGGCGGCACCGGTAACTGCATCGCGCGTCGACGCTCGCAAGCGAAGCGTCTGATTCGGCGACAATGTCGAAGACGCCGGCGAATCCAGTCGAAGTTCAGCCATGCTGGCAGGCGTTGCCGGTGTCTCTCCGGTCGAAGCAGCTCCTTCGCCGCTCTCGATACTGTCAACGTTTGCGAGCTCATCCGTGGCCGGTGCGCCTTGCAGTGGTGGGGCAGCGAGTGTAGCGGCGGCTTGCGCATCAGCCGGCGCGAGCGGAGCGGCCTGTTCGTTGGCTGCGTCCGGTGACTCGCCGCCGGGTCCATTCGAGAGCCACAGCACGAGTACGAGCACGGGCACAGCGGCTGCTGCCGCGTACATCCATCTGGGACGACCGACGTGAGCAGGCACAGGCGTCGCGACTTCGAAGTTCGGCGCCTCAGCAGCTGCCGTCTTCAACGGCGCCGCCTCGGGGTGCGGCGCTTCCGGTGATGATGGCACCGGCGACACCGGCGCCTGGTCTTGCACGAGAGACGACAGCACTTCCGTCGCGCTCGCCGGCGCCGAAGCGTTCGAAGGCCCGCGCTGCGCGGCCACAAACGCCTCCGGCGTCGCGTGCACCTGCAGGCGCGCTGAACTCGTCACTCCGTCGACCGTCGCTGATATCTCCGCCAAACCGGCCTTGATCGCGTGCACTGCGCCATCGCGATCCACCGTGGCCACCGATGGTTCGCTGCTTCTCCACTTCACGGATCGCGTTACGGTCGTCCCGCGAACATCCCGAGCCAGCACCTTCAGCGTGAATCGATCACCGTCGCGAATGAAGTCGGGCACGTCGACAATGCTCACAGTGGCCGCGCGCGCAGGCGGAATGACCAGCGCCAGTGTCGCCGACACATCTTCCGACGTCGCCGTCACTCTTATCTCGCCGGCCTGCAGCGCGCTGAGCACGCCCGCAGCATCAACACGTGCGCGATCCGCAGGACTCACCTTCCAGCGCACGGGTCGGTCCGCCAATACGCCGCCGCGCACATCGCGAGCGCGAGCGCCGAGTGCGACCGAGTGACCGACTTCGAGTGCCTCGCCCGGCGGCACAATCTCCACAGTGGCAACGCGCGCGGGCGCAACTTGCAGGACAATCGTTTCATACACGCCGTCGCACATGACCGATACGGCGGCGCGACCAGTGTCCTGCACCTCGATTGTTCCGTCCTGCGTGATCTGCGCGGACGCGCCGACAGCGCTCCATTCCACCGGACGATCGAGCGGCTCACCGCGCTTGTCCAGCGGGTGCGCGACGAGCGTGCAGACATCGCCGACATGTACATCGTGCGAGGGAACGTCGACACGAATCGCCGTCACGCGCGGTGCGAGCACGGCGAACGACAAACGCTCTTGCACGTCTTCAAGTTGCGCCACCACGAGCGCTTCACCAGCGGACAGCGCGGTGAGCATGCCGGCTTCCGCGTCGACCGAAACGATATCGGGCGTCTCCGACGTCCAGCGAAGCGCCGCGTCATCGCTGGTTCCGCGCACGCTCGCGCGAAGTTCGATGCGATCACCAACTTCGATCTCGCTCGCGAGCGGTGCAATGGCGATCGCGATCGGCGTTGGGGGCGGTGCGGGAGTGCGCGGGGTGACTGGCGTCGCGTCGGCGGAGGCGCTGCTTCTGCGAGATCGGGACTTGGGTGCCGGACTCGAAGGTGTGCGCAGCAACTCACCGAGCTGTTCTCGTCGTTCCTCAACGGCTGCGAGACGAATGAGTTCGCTGCGCAGTGCCGGATTTTCACCGATGGGGCCAGCGCCCATCGCGGACAGCGCCTCGGCGAATGACGCGAATCGGTCGGCCGGCGTCTTCGCGAGCATGCGCAAGATGGCGGCATCGACCTCGGGCGGGACATCGGGAACCGACTCGCGAATCGATGGCACCTGCTCGGTGGTGTGCCCCTTCATGATCGCGAACGCGGAGCCGGAAAACGGCACGCGTCCCGTGAGCATCTGGTATGCCACGATGCCGAGCGAGTACTGGTCGCTCGCGCCATCGACATCGATTGCAAAGCACTGCTCGGGACTCATGTACGTGGGCGTGCCCACGACCATGCCCGTCTGCGTCTGTGTCGGACCCTCGGCGACTTTCGCGATACCGAAGTCGGTGACGAGCGAATCGCCGTCAGCGCTCAGCAGGATATTACCGGGCTTGATATCGCGGTGCACCACGCCGCGGCGATGCGCGTACGAAAGCGCGGAGCCCACCTGATGCAGCATCGCCTTGACGACATGCACCGGCAGTGTGCCGTGCGTGCGCAATACCGTTTCCAACGATTGCCCCTCGACGAACTGCATCACGAAGAAGTGCAGATCGGCGAGTTGTCGCACGGCATGAATCGTGACGATATTCGCGTGGGAGAGGTTCGCGATGGTGATCGCTTCCTGCCGAAAGCGCTGCACCATGCCATCGCCCATCATCAGCCCCGGCGCCATCACCTTGATCGCGACTTTTCGATTGAGCGCCAGATCCTGTGCGAGAAACACGGCCGCCATTCCTCCGCGTCCCAGCTCGCGGCCTACTTCAAACTCACCAACGGTCACTTGGCGCAGCCGCATCAGCACGAGCTCCCACGGCGAGTTTTCCGAGAGACTGCTGGTGTCAGGTGAGGTCCAATTGCTTCCGGCCGCGGCGACGAGAGACGCGTTGACTCCGCTCACTTCCGTGCCGCAGTTCTTGCAGAAGCGGTCGCCGTCGGCGACTGCCACGTTACAGGTGGGGCAGGTGGCTGTGCGGGGTGCGTGCATGCCGGAAAGCTGTCGGGCGGGCGGGATTGGCGGGGAAGACGCTGAATGAGGAGATAGCCGTTCACCTATCGACTCAGTTTGCACGTGACCGCAGCGGTCGGCAAGGCGATGGGAAATCGCGCGCCAGCGACGCTACTGCATCTGCAGCGCTTCCAGGCGTCGCGCGCGCTCGTCGGCCGAAATCCAGCGTCCCGCCACCACGACACCCGCGATGCGCTGCGTATTCGTGATGTTCGCCATCGGGTCCGCGTCGAGCAGCAACAGGTCCGCGCGCCTGCCGGTGCGCACCGACCCCGCGACATCCGACTCGTTGTAGAACTCGGCTACGTTCATCGTACCAGATCGAATCGCCTCGTACGGCGTCAGCCCCGCCAGCACGAGCGCTTCGAGCTCGCGATGCGCCGAGAAGCCCGGCACGTTCCACACCTGGGGCGCATCAGAGCCCAGCAGGAACACCACACCGCCGTCGTGCAGCGCCTTGACCGCCTCGCGGCGCAGCTCGAGAAATCGCGTGCGCTGCTCCAGCGAAAACTGTCCGCTCGCGAGCAGGTTGGTCTTGTTCATCGTCCATGCCTGTATCTGATTCGGCAGCCAGTACCGCATCTCCGGTCGCGCCGCGAGCACCTCCGGCGGCGTATCGTCCACCCAGCTCTCCATGAGCGACTGCGTCGGCACCATCGCCACGCCCGCGGCCCTGGTTGCCGCGACGAGCGTGGGCAACCTCGACAGGTCCAGATAGTCCACGAGCGCGAGCCCGAAGAATCCGCCTTGCGCTACGGTCAGCGGCGCGTTGTCCGGCAGCATCGCCTCGAGCAGTCCGTCAAGGTGATCGATCGTCTGGAATTTCGTCTCCAGGGCGCGTTGCCAGCCCACAGCGAGAGGCACGTGGCCGGCAAACGGAATGCCCACACGCTGCGCCGTAGCCGCAATCGAGTCGAAGACTTCACGCGAAATGCCGGGATGAATCTTGAGCAGGTCATAGCCCGCTGCCTTCTGTGCTTCGACAGCCCGCCCGCCGGACTGCACCGTGGGAGCAGTGTTACCGTTGAGGCTTGGCCCCGAGGTGAGCAATCGCGGTCCGAACGTGGTGCCCGCAGCAATCGTCTTGCGCAGCTCGAGATGGGCCGGGTCACCCAGCATGCCGCGCGCGGTTGTCACTCCTGAGAGCGCATACAGTGTGAGCGCGCGTTCGGTGACCTCGCGCGGCGCGTTGCCGGCGGGAACGTGCGCGTGCATTTCGGCGAGACCGGGAATCATGAACTTGCCCCGAGCGTCGATCACAGTGGCCCCTGCTGGAGCGTGCACGCTGCTGCTCGGGCCCATCGCGGTGATGCGACCGTCGGCAATGATCACCGTCTGGTCCCGAAGCACCTGCTCGCGATCCATCGGATGCACCGTCACGTTGGTGATCGCGAGGGACGTTGTCGGCGACATCGGTGGCGACTGCGAGGACGACGGCGATGGCGACGGCGATGGCGACGGCGACTGTGCAGAACTCGCAGTTGCACCGATGGCGGACGCCACGAGCAGATTGATTGCGAAGACGCGACGGTTCAGCATGAGACGGACGCTCCAGGAAATGTCCCGGCGCCCGGCGACGCCTCAGCGGCAGCGCGGGACGGCGGGCGCCGGTGGGAGTCGGCACGCCGACGGCGTGCAGGTGCGACGGAGACGTGCGACGCG
>JBGTFN010000180.1:0-4574 GCA_041747275.1 Gemmatimonadaceae bacterium
CGGCGCCTACGCCGCGTCCGGCGCGCTCTTTCGCTGGGAGATCGGAAAGACCACCGCCGAACTCGAGCGATCACTCGCCGCGGTCGATGCGGCCATTCGTGCGATGGACATCTTCGGCGAGGCACCACCAGCCTCGCGGCAGTTCGCTTCTCCGCACCAGACGATGGGCTTGGGCAACGGGATGTTCGCGCCGATGGAGTGAGAGGTCTGTGTCGCGAGGCCGATGCGGAGAACCGGCCGTTCGACGACGCGTCCACCGCAAGCACAGCGCCCTCGCGCACGACTGCTCAAGCGCTTTCGTGCTGCACCACCACGACGTGCCGCGCACCGTCGTCCAGGAGCGGGATGAGGGTGCCTTCAACGACCACGCCGTCCACCCGCAAGCGGGGCTCACCGCGCGTGCCGCCGCCGTCGTTTCGCACGGTGATCTCGTACTCGCTCGAACCGACGCGATAGACAACCTGATATTCCCGCCATGACGCCGGCGCGCGCGGCGCGATGTAGAGGTGGTCGCCGCGCTTCTCGAAGCCGAGGATCCCCTCGAGCCCCACACGATACAGCCAGCTGGCCGAACCCGTATACCAGGTCCAGCCTCCACGACCGACCTGCCCCGCTGCCGTGTAGACATCGGCCGCCACCACGTAGGGCTCCACTTTGTAGGTGGCGACATCTTCCGGGGTCTGTCCGTGCATGAGCGGGTTGATGAGCTGAAACTGCGCGAACGCACGCTCTCCATCACCACTCATTGCCGCCGCGAGCACCGCCCACAGGGCAGCATGTGTGTACTGCGCACCGTTCTCGCGCACGCCCGGCAGGTAGCCCTTGATGTAGCCCGGATCCTGTGCAGTCTGGTCGAACGGCGGCGTGAGCAGCAGCAGCATGCGGTCTTCTTTGCGCACCAGATGCTCGTTGAGTGACTGCATGGCTCGCTTCTGTCGCTCCGGCGAGCCGGCCTCCGACAGCACACTCCAGCTTTGCGCGATGGAGTCGATGCGACACTCCTCGTTGCTGGCCGAGCCAAGCGGGGATCCATCGTCGAAGTAGGCGCGACGATACCAGTCGCCGTCCCAACCGTGCTGCTCGACGGCGACGACATAGGCATCGGCGTGCGCGCGCAACTCACTGGCTGCATTGCCGTCGCCGTGCGCTTCGGCGTGCGTGGCGAAGTTGCGCAGCGTGGTGATGAGGAACCAGGCGAGCCAGACGCTCTCCCCCCGTCCGTCCACACCAACACGATTCATACCGTCGTTCCAGTCGCCACCGCCGATGAGGGGCAGTCCGTGCTCACCGCGCGTGCAGGCCCGTCGCAGCGCGCGCAGGCAGTGCTCGTAGACAGTGCCATGCTCATCGGTCACGAGGGGCAGGTCGTACACCTCGTGTTCATCCGGCGCGAGTTCGCGCATGGACAGGAAGGGCACGAACTCATCGAGTACCGACGCGTCGTCTGTGGTGGTGATGTAGTGATCCACCACGTACGGCAACCACACGAGATCGTCGGAGAATCGTGTGCGCACGCCACGCCCGGTGTGCGGATGCCACCAGTGCTGCACGTCGCCCTCGAGAAACTGCCGACTGGCAGCGCGCAGTATGTGCTCACGGGCCAGTGCGGCATCGAAGTACACGAAGGCCATCACGTCCTGCAACTGATCACGAAACCCGTACGCACCGCTGCTCTGATACAGTGCTGACCGTCCCCACATGCGACAACTGAGCGCCTGATACAGCGACCAGCGATTGAGCATCGCATCGAAGGTAGCATCAGGCGTGCGCACGGTGATCGCACTCAGGCGATCGCTCCAGGCCGATGTGGATTCCGTCAATGCCTCGCGCACCGCATCGGTGGTTTGCAGCCGGCTGAGGTGCTCGCGCGCCTCGGCCTCGGTGGGCGCGGCACCAAGCAGCGTGCCGATTTCGTGTGACGCACCGGGTGCCAGTTCCACGACGCAGCGCAGTGCCGCGCACGGGTCGATGCCGGCGCCGGTGATACCCGAGAGCACCATGCCATCGACCATACCCGCAGGCGATGCACTGTTGCCGTTCCGGCCGAGAAACGTGCGCCGACTTCCGGTGTGCTCGGTGACGGGCTCGGTTATGGCATGAAATGCGGTCCACTTCGCAAAGTGCGGGTCGAAGGTATTCTGGGCGAAGATGGCATCGTGTTCCTTGTCGAACCAGTTGCGCACCTGGTGCTGCGCACGCTCACGCAGCGCACCCAGCACCCACTCCACATACGTGGTGACGACGATGCGGCGCGGCGTAGCATTGTTGTTCGTGAGACGAAGCAGACCGGTCTTGACCGCCGTTCCTTCGGCCATGCCCACGGCATACTGCGTGGCAATGCCGTGCCGCACATGCTCGAAAGTCGTGGCGCCCGCGCTGTGCACCACCTTGTACGTGGTGGCAGTGCGAATCGGCGCGGGCGTGGCGCACCACGTGTCGCCGTTATGCTCGTCGTGCAGGTACACAACGTCACTCACCGGATCAGTGACGGGATCGTTGTGCCACGGCGTGAGGCGCAAAAAGTAGCTGTTCTCAGCCCACGCGAAGCCGCCGCCACGCTCGGTGATCACGAAGCCGCCCAACGGATTGGCGATCACGTTCGACCACGGCGCGGGCGGTACGATATCCCCGCGCACGCGCAGTTCGTAGTCGTTGGTCGGCGTAAGTTCACCGAAGCCATTGGCGTATAGCGTCACAAGCGGATCGATCACACCCTGCTCTCGCGGCGTGCGACGTCGTTCTTCGCGCGCGGAGCGGATGCGCGTGCTCGCTGCGCGAAGTTCGGCGACACTGGGCGCGGTGGTCGCGATCGTATTCGCCAGGATGCGTCCGAGTGGTCGCCCGTCGCACGGCACATGCAGTCGTGCCGTGGCGCGCAGCATGAGCTCCGCATCGTGAATGAGCAGATCGCGGCGGCGCACATACACACCGCCGGGCCGGTCGAGCGACGACGATTCGTTGACTGCATGAACGGCCGCTGCAATGCGATCACCCAGATCCTGCAGGTAGGTGGGTGAGTGTTCGTCGAGGATGATCAGGTCCACCGAGAGTCCGCGACGTCGCCAGAAACGGTGCGCCGACAGCAACGAACGCAGCGTGGGGAGACCCTCCTCTGAAGTGATCGTGGCCAGCAGGATGGGCATGTCACCCGATACGCCGAATCCCCAGAGCAGCGGCTGCGAGCCGCGATTGCGACGCAGCTCGTTCTGCGACGCGCGCAGCGCCGGATGACCGTACAGGAGGTGTCCGGCGAGTTCCTGAAAAATCGCGGCGTCGGCCGGTGAGAGATCGAGTTCACGCAACTCGACTTGACTCGATGTCCACGCAAGATCCAGCGCGCGTTGTGCGGCGTGGGGATCCCTATAGCGATCCGCGAGAGCGAAGGCGCGTTCCCGTGTGGTGGCTACCAGCGTCGTGAAGGCAACCGACGCCGATTGCCCGGGCTGCAGCAGCACGCGCGTGCGAATGGAAAACACCGGATCGAGCACGGCTCCTGTAGTGCCGGAAAGTGGACCGTCGCGTTCCACGGCGATAGGATCGCGCGTCGACCGTCCGCGTCCGATGAACTGCGCGCGATCCGTCTCGCACGAGATCTCGCCGATTCGCTCGCGTCCCCAATCCACCAGATGCACGAACCAACGCGACTCCTCGGTTGATGACCTCGGACGCCGCGTGGCGGTGATGGCATTGCACCAGGAGTGCCACGCGGTTTCCACGAAGAGGTTGCCGAACGCGGGGTGCGCGCGGTCGGCGTCGGCCGGCGCAAGCACGATCTCCCCGTAGCTGGTGAGTTCGAGCTCACGCGCCGTATGGCCGGTGTTGTTGAGCGTAATGCGACGCACCTCGGCGGAATCTTCCGGCACAACGGCGATCTCGGTGCGGGTCACGATATCACCATCGCGCCGCTCGAACGTCACCTGCTCGGTGCCCAACGCCGCGCGATAGGAATCAGCCGGTGCACAGGTGGGTTGATGCGCGGATGACCACAGGCGTCCGCTGGCCACGTCCTTGATGTAGCAGAACTGGCCGGTGGCATCGCGCGTGCCGTCGGCTTTCCAGCGATTGACCGCCAACGTGTCGTATCGGCTGTAACCGGAGCCGGCGTTGGTGAGCATCACGGTATACGGCTGATGCCCGAGAAATGCCACGTGCGGGGTGGGTGTATCGGCGGTGTTGAACTCTCGCACGACGGGCCGTTCGATATCCGACTCCGGAAGACCGTCGTCCGGCTGCGCACCCTGAGGCACCTGCAGCACCACTTCGCGCGGTACGCGTTCGTGCAACAGCAGGTCGGCGGCCATCACCAACGGATCGGCATGGAATCGGCGCTGCCACAAGTTGTCGGTGAGCGCATTGGTGAGCGCGACAAGACTCATGCCGACATGATGCGCCATGTAGGTGTCCACGAGCGCGAACTTCTTGCCCACATCGGGACGGGTGAAGTCAACGGCGTCGCGAAAGCCGTATGGACCGAGCACTCCCATGGACTCGAGGCGTGCGAGGTTCTCGAACGCGCGCCCCGGATCCACCATGGTGGCAAGCACGGTGGCGTAGGGCGCAACCACCAGCTCGCG
>JBGTFN010000181.1:0-2510 GCA_041747275.1 Gemmatimonadaceae bacterium
CGGCAGTGGGCGTCCCGGGGCCCGCGGTGATGGCCGGGCCCCGCACCAAACCAGCTAACGCACGGTCAGGCCTCGCCCAGAACCTTGCGCGCCGCGTTGTCGAGTTCCTCAGCCCGAAACGGCTTCTGCAGGAACGCCGCGAGACCGCGGCCCACGAACTGACGCGTCACTTCCTGCTCGTTGTAGCCGCTCATCAGGACCACCTTGAGCAGCGGTGCGATCACGCGCAACTCGCGAAATGTCTCGTCTCCGCCCATGTCCGGCATGGTCAGGTCGAGCAGCACGAGACGGAAGCGATCAGGGTCTGCACGCACCATCTCGACGGCCTCGCGGCCGCCTGACGCCTCCGCGACCGAGAAGCCGCGCCGCCGAAGCAACGCGCGAGAGACTGCCCTGACGCTCGGCTCGTCGTCCACCACCAGCACTTCGCCGCTCGCCTGCCACGAGGTCGCTGCAGGCGCTGCAGGGGCGGTAACCACGCCGACGCCAGCGGGAAAAAGCAGCTTGATGGACGTGCCCTTGCCCGGCTCGCTGTAGACGCGAATGGCACCCTTGTGACCGCGCACGATGCCGAGCGTGGCAGCAAGGCCGAGTCCGCGACCGGTGAACTTCGTGGTGAAGAACGGATCGAAGATGCGCATGCGCGTGAGCTCGTCGATGCCGCGCCCTTCGTCGCGCACTTCCATGAACACAAACTCGCCGGGCACTGTATCGGAGCCCGGGACACAGCTCGCGAGATAGTCCGCGTCTACCGTCACCTTGCCGGTGTGGATGTGGATGAGTCCTCCATTCTCCGGCAGCGCGTCGGACGCGTTCGTGATCAGGTTCATGACGACCTGTCGCAGCTGCGTGACATCGGCTTCCACCGGGGGCAGGCTGTCGGCCAGCGACAGGCTCACCTGTGCGTTCTTGGACACGGCCGTGCGCAGCAGCGCTGTCATCTCGCGCACCACCTGCGAGCAATCCACCGGCTCCACGACGAAGCGCCCCTTGCCGGCATAGGCGAGCAACTGGCGCGTGAGTTCGGCCGCGCGCTGCGCTGCCTGTTCGATCTCGGTGACGCTGTGTCGCACCGGCGAATCGCTTGGCAGGTCGAGCAGTGCAAGTGACGCATTGCCCAGGATACCAACGAGCAGGTTGTTGAAGTCGTGTGCAATACCGCCCGCAAGCACGCCCAGCGACTCGAGCTTCTGCGCCTGCTGCATCTGCGTCTCCAGTTGGGCCCGCTCCGCGTCAGCCTTCAGCTCGTCGGTGATGTCGCGGACCGTGCCTACAACGCGATCCGCCTCGTCATTCTGGTCGAAGACGGCCATGATGTTCGCGTCGAAGACGCGCAGTTCGCCGTCGGCTCGGATAACGCGGTGGCGCACCGATTGTGTGCGCCCCGAGAGAATGGCACGCTTCCACACGTCGCGCACCGCGGCGCGATCATCGGGATGGATGAAGTTGCGTTCGGGTTCGTGATCGGAAACGTCGGCGCTGACCGAATTCGGTTGGAGCCCAAGCAACCGGTACAACTGCTCGGACCATTCCGACCGGCGCTCGCGAAGGTCACGCGTGAAGCTGCCGATGCGCGCCGTTTCCTGGGCGAGGCGCATCGTCTGCTCGGTGCGTTTCCGGTCTTCGTGGCTGTGCTTCTCAGCGGTGATGTCCCGCAACATCGCCACCAGCCCGCCATCGGCCGGGTAGGCCGTCACGGAGAACCATCGTTGTGCCTCCGGGCGGTACTCCTCGAACACGGCCGTAATTCCTTCGCGCGTCACACGCGAGTATTCGCGAAAAAACCCTGACTCGCGAAGTGCCGGATACCGATCCCAGACCACGTGCCCTATCGGATCGTCCGCGGGATGCTCGGCCATACGCAGGCCTGCATCGTTCACGAAGCGTACGCGCTGCTCGCGGTCGAGCACCAGCACGGGCAGCGGATGCAGCGCGAAGATTTCGGCTTGCTCGGGTGAGATCGGTCGAAAGTCAGTCATGTATGCGACCTAGAAGGCAGGGCCAAGCACGATGGCATTGAGCAGCAACCGATCAAACGCGCGCCACCAGCCGCGGAACGTTGGATCGTTTCCGAACAGCACAGCGTGTCCGCCGCCGACGGGTTCCTCGAGCACGAGCGCCGTGTTACGGAGCGCCTGCTCCGTATTGCCGGGGAACGTGAACCCGGCTCGGTGCAGCGTGCCCGTGGCGGGAAAGACGGCCACATTCGTTCCGGTCTTGGCGAGCGCCAGAGTGCTGCGCGCCCCATAGAGCGCCGTCATGCGCGCCGCCTCCTGACCGAAGGTCAGCCAGTGAGTGCGATCGATTACGACGTCGTAATGACCGCCGGGAAACGAGGCGAGTGTGGACGGTTCCGCACCCGGACTGGTCACCGCGATGCCATCGTCGGTCGTGCTGGTTGTCGTGGCCGGCGCAGCAGCCTTCGCCGCGGAATCAGGCTTGGCACCCGTGGTCGTGGAGCGCCGCGCCGACGTGAGGTTCACGTCTTCCCGCGCCGCCCACTGCGACGC
>JBGTFN010000182.1:0-15224 GCA_041747275.1 Gemmatimonadaceae bacterium
CATCAGCGCGAGTTCTACCTGCGTCAGCAGTTGCGTGCGATTCAGTCGGAGCTCGGCGAGGCAGATCCGAACGAGAAGGAATCGATCGACCTGCTGCGTCGCATCGAAGAGGCGCAGCTGCCCGATAAGGTCAACCAGGAAGCTCGACGCGAAACGGAGCGTCTGCGACAGCTCTCGCCTGCCAGCAGTGAGTATCAAGTCCTGCGCACCTATCTCGACAACCTGCTCGCGCTTCCGTGGCACGCGCGCTCGGCCAACGACTCCGACATCGCACTGGCGAAGGTGGAGGAAGCGCTCGAGGACCGGCACTACGGTCTCGACGAAGCCAAGGAGCGTATCGTGGAGTATCTCGCCGTACGCAAACTGCGTGGCGGTGACCCCAATGGTCCGATATTGTGCTTCGTTGGCCCGCCGGGCACCGGCAAGACGTCGCTTGGTGAGGCGATCGCCAACAGCATCGGTCGCGCGTTTTACCGCATCTCCGTGGGCGGTGTGCGAGACGAAGCCGAAATCCGTGGCCATCGCCGTACCTACGTGGGAGCGATGCCCGGCATGCTGCTGCAGGCGCTCCGCCGAGTGCAGGTGCGCGATCCCGTCATCATGATCGACGAGATCGACAAGATGGGCAACGGCGGCGCAAGCGGTGATCCCACGGCCGCGATGCTCGAGGTGCTCGACCCGGCGCAGAACGACACCTTTGTCGATCACTATCTCAACCTGCCGTTCGATCTGTCGTCGGTACTGTTCATCTGCACGGCGAACAACCTGTACGACATCCCGGTTGCTCTGCGCGACCGCCTGGAAGTCATTCGCATTGCCGGTTACACGATCGAAGAGAAGGTCGAGATTGCTGAACGCTATCTCATGCCACGCCTGCTCGAGGATCACGGCCTTGATCCCATCGACATCGTGATTCCGGATCCCGTGCTGGGCTTCATCACATCGCGTTACTCGCGCGAAGCCGGCCTGCGCACGTTCGAGCGCTCCATCGCGTCGGTACTTCGCAAGCGCGCGCGTGCAAAGGCCGACGGTGACGACACCACGTGGATCATCGACGCCGAGCGGGTCGAGGTCATCCTCGGCGCGCCGCGCTACAGCATGGAGGAAGCCGAGAAGGAGCCGGAGATCGGCGCTGTAACCGGCCTCGCGTGGACCAGCACCGGTGGCGAGCTGATGACCATCGAAGCGCTGCGCATGCCCGGATCAGGCAAGCTGATTGTCACCGGGCAGCTCGGCGGCGTGATGCGTGAATCGGTGGACGCCGCCCACTCGTTCGTGCGCGCTCGCGCCATCAACCTTGGCATCGAGGAAACGGTGTTCAGCGAGTCGGACCTGCACCTGCACTTTCCTGCGGGCTCGATTCCGAAGGACGGACCCTCGGCAGGCATCGCCGTCACGCTGGCACTCTCGAGCGCACTGTCACGCCGCCCCGTGCGACGTGATGTCGCGCTCACCGGTGAAGTCACACTGCGCGGACGTGTGCTCGAGATCGGCGGCGTGAAGGAGAAGGTGCTCGCGGCCTACCGTGCCGGACTGCGCGAAGTGATCCTGCCCAAAGCCAATGAAAAGGATCTCCGCGACGTGCCGGAAGAAGTGCGCACCGGCATGGCATTCACGTTCGCCGCCACGATGGACGAAGTGTTTCACCTCGCACTGCTCAGCAACGCCACTGACGCCCCCGCCGACCTCGCCGACGACACCCTGTCGTTGCTGCTCGACGACGCTCCAGCGATGTCGCCACCTCCCGCCGAGCCGGCGCGCAGCCGGACGTCAGAACGCCGTCGCGAGCGCGTGAAGTAGGAGTCCGACCAGTCCGCCCACGACCGTGCCGTTGATGCGGATGAACTGCAGGTCCCGACCGATCTGCAGTTCGATCTTGCGCGATGTCGCGTCGGCGTCCCATTGCTCAACGGTAGTTGCAATCAACTGCGCCACCTCGCCGCGAGCCTGCTCCACCGCGTACGTCACCAGCTCCACGACCCACTGATCCACTTTCGCGCTCAACGCGGGATCGGCGAGCACGGTGCGACCGAGTCCGCTCACCCAGCGCTCGATGGCATCGGGTTCCTCCTCTTCTTCATGCGCGAGCCGCTCCGCATAGCGCGTGATGCGCCCCTTCATGTCAGTCCATACTTCACGCGAGAAGTCGGAGACTGACGGATGATCGAGCAGTTCGAGCTTGAGTTCTTCTGCGCGCGCGATGACTTCGGGTGAAGAGCGCAGCGATTCCACGAAACGCTGCACGGCCTCGTCGTAGCGAAGGCGAAGCGGATGCTCGGCGTCCTCGGCCACTGCAGCGAGCGTATTCTCGACTCCCGTGACGATGCGATCATGCAGGCGATTCTCCACCAGGCCGGGCACCCACCACGGGCTCTCCTCCTTGATGCGATCGCGAATCACCTCCTCGTTCTCGGCCACGAAGCGCGCTGCGAGCTTGAGCGCATCGTCGAGCAGGCTCTGATGACGTCCGCCGGTGGTGAGCAGTTCGAAGCCGCGTGCCAGCAGCGGCGCGACCTGCATCGTTCGCAACCGTGAGACCACGGCGCGATCAACCACGCCTTGCACGTCGTCATCCTTGAGCACATTCACGGCGCCGGACAGTCCGGTGGCAACATGCTTCGCAAGACGACGCGAGTTCTCGGGCTCGGCCAACCAGCGCGCGGCGCGTTCACCGAGCTTCATCGCGGCGATCTTCTGCGCGACCACTTCGCGTTGCAGAAAGTTGCGCTGCACGAAGTTTCCAAGCGCGGTACCGATGCGATCCTTGCGTGACGGCACGATGGCCGTGTGCGGGATCGGAATGCCCAGCGGATGGCGGAACAGGGCGGTGACGGCAAACCAGTCGGCAATGCCGCCGACCATCGCCGCTTCGGAGAACGCGCGCACCCAACCCAGCCAGGGATACTGCGATTCGTAGTACGCCGAGAGCGCGAACAGCGCCGCCACGAGCACCAACATGCCCGTGGCCGTGCGCTTCATCGATGCGAGTCGCTGTCGCTTGATCTCGTCGTCAGCAGTGACGCGCAGCGCGGGAGGTAGCGACTCGTCCACCGTGTCGCCCTGATTTGCCGGCGTGGACACCGTGTGCGTCAGTTCGACAGCGTGATGCGTGACGGGTCGATGAGCCCGTTCGCCTGTCCAAACGGCGCATCCACGACGACCACCAGCGACCGGCCATTGCGCTGTTGCACCGACACCGTGACACTGCGGGCGTCGAAGCGGTTGCGCACCGTATCGGCGAGCACGCCCCAGCGCACCAGGTCGCTACCAATGTCGTCGTTGGTACCGATGCGCGGATAGCGCTGCCTTAGCCACCGATGGAACGTCGACACGAACTCCGCCGCTTCCACTGTGTTGTCCCACACGCTGGCCCAGACCAGCGCGTTGCCGCCTGGGAGCTCCACGAGCGCATAACGATCGCCGGCGACACCGCGTGCAGCACGGCTCGCCTGCACCTCATTGGTCACGTACTGATAAAGGATCAGTCGAGTCTCGAACTCGCCGAACACGTTGCTGAACGTGACCTTGCCGCGCGCGGGATCGGGCAGCGTGACGGTGACGGGACTGGGCCGCTCGGCGGGTGCAATCAGCGAGTCTTCGTCGGAGCCAAAATAGGACTCGTCGTTGAGCAACTGTCGCGTCGAGATGGGAATGTCGTCGAGCACATTGTCGTCCGGTCGCCGATTCAAGAAGCGGTGCACAAAATCCGCACCACCGGTATACGGAAACAGCAGCGACTCGCGAATGATCATGGGCGCGCTGGAGAAGATCGGCATGCCCGTCTGCGCATCGCGCATGGCGAGTCGTGCGCGTTCCCATCCGCCGAGCCGCAGTCCTGTCTCACCAAGCGAGGCCCGCAGCTGCGCGTACACCGCCTGCCCTTCGAGGATCGCCTGCGCTGCCACTTGTCGGTCGGCATTGTCCACCGCTGACTGAATGGAATCGATGTTGATGTACTGGTCCTGCAGTGCGTGCACCAGTTCGTGCGTGATGGTGACCTCGACCAGTTCCGGTCGCGTGTCATCCACCACGTAGAGCACCTTCGTTTCGGGGTCGTAGTAGCCAACGATCTGCTCCTCGAGCAATCGTTGCAACATCTCGCCCACGTCCACCGAATCGGGAATCAGACCGAGACGCTTGTACACCCCCTCCTGGCCGGCGAGCAGCGTCTTGGCACGCTCACTCGTGAGTTGCTTGAGCAGAAACTCGCGCACCTCGGCCTTCGATCGCGTTTCGAGCACCGGGGTGGTCTTGAACGTAAGTCCCGTGGCCTGCTCCACCTTCGGGATGGCTCGACCGAGCGTTCGGGCGTACGGGCCATCACCCACTTCGGGCGCGCGCTCGCACGCTGCAACGAACAGAACGATGGCGAGCATTGCGGCGACTCTGCCGCTGCAACGCAGCATGCGCCGCACATTTACGAGTGAGTTCACAGTCCGAGGGTGCGCTCGAGGTACCAGGCGATGAGGGGATCTCCCCAAAGCAAGGCAAGGAGCGCGGCAGGCGCAAGGAATACACCGAATGGAACGTCGGGAAATGCGAACTCCTCGCCGCTACGCCGCGTGCGAACCCACACGATCGGTCCCACGATGAGCAGGAAGAGCGTCGCGCCCAGGAATGCGCCTCCCACGATCGTCAGCAGTGCTCGTGGCGGTCCGAGCGCGGCACCAACGAACGCCATCAGCGTTTCGTCCCCGAACCCCATTGCCTCTTTTTTGAGTGCGACCTCGCCGAGCCAGCCGATGATGCGGATCGCGCCCGCACCCACGCACGCTCCGAGTATCGCATCCCACGGACCGGCAAACGAAGTCGGCCCGCTCACATACAACGCGGCCACCACCGATGTCGCGAGTGCGAACACCAGACCCGTGATGGTAAATCCGTCAGGGATCAGGTAGTGCTGCAGATCGGTGAGCGCGATGCCGAGCAGGATGGTGCTCACCACTGCGATGCGCAGCGCCTCGAAAGTGAAGCCAAAGAACACTGCTGCCGCCACCCAGCTCAGTGCGACGAGCAGTTCGATGAGCGGATACTGCACGGAGATTCGCGAGTTGCACCCCGCACACTTGCCGCGAAGTCGCAGCCAGCCGAAGATGGGCACGTTCTCGTGCCACCTGATCTGCCGCTCACACGATGGACAGCGCGAAGGCGGTGACACGACACTCATCTCGGCAGGCCACCGGGCCACGCACACGTTCAGGAACGAGCCGAAGCACGCGCCGACAACAAACGTGGCGAGATAGAAAGGCCAGTATAGGTCGAACGGAAACTCAGCGAGCACAAGACCTCGAGATCAGATTTTTCCAGTACCGAGCACATACAACAGAATCCCGCTGGCCACGGCCACATTGAGCGACTCCGCGCCATCGACCATGGGAATCGCCACACGTGCAGCCGCTGCCTCAGCAACATGCGCAGACACACCGCTGCCTTCATTGGCCACGACCACTGCCACGCGATCCTGTCGCGTGCGCACTGCATCGGCGAGCGACATGCCGTCCGCCGCCGCCACCCATAGCGCTGTCTCCTGACGATGCAGCCACACCACCGTCTCCTCCCACGTGCACTGCACCACCGCATGCGTGAACAACGCGCCCATCGCGCTACGGACGACTTTGGCGTTCCATAGGTCAACCGTTCCTGGCAGCGCGATCGTCACGGACGCACCCAGCGCATACCCCGAACGGATGATGGTCCCCACATTCCCCGGATCCTGCACGGCATCGAGCACCATTGTCACCGCGCCTGCGCGCAAACCTTCCAACGATCTGCGGGGTATTTCTGCCACGACGAGAATGCCTTGAGGCGTTTCCGTATCGGCACCATCTGCGAACTCGCGCTCGGACACAATGGAGATCGGCGTACCGTGCGAAGACAGACGGTCACGGAGCAATGCAATGCGCTCGTCGTGATCTGCATCACGTACAATCAGTGCACCGCGCAATGTGAGGTCGCTGTCCAGCAAGGCTTCTACCGTGCGCGCGCCTTCGGCAACAAAAAGCCCGTGACGTTCCCGCGCCTTCCGGCGCTTGAGGTCGCGAGCAAGAGACAACAGCTTCACACGGACTCCGGAAACGGGGGGTGGGACCAGGTCAAGGCGGCGGGAGCAGGATCAGGGTAACGACATCAGGTTCACCGGTCACCGCGCCACTCGAGGCGCAGGCAGAGGGATATGCGCGAGAATCAGTCGGGACACAACGGGTCGCGTTCACGAGGCAAGGCATCCACCCCCGTCAGCACGAGTGGTGTTGGTTCGCGTCAGGGTGGCATGAGCCGGCGCGGTCGCGGCATGACGCTGGGCCTCTCGCTCGCCATCGTCGGCGCGGGCGTGGCCGGCTGCATGGCCTCCACGCAGGAAGAAGTCGCGATGGGCACGCAGTACGCCGCCGAGATCAATCGGCAGTTGCCCATCATCAGCGACCCTGAGATCACGCGCTACATCACCGTACTGGGAGATTCGATTGCGCGCGTGGCCGATCAGCGCAATCTCGATTGGCACTTCTATGTCGTGGACCAGCCCGACGTGAACGCGTTCGCCGTACCGGGTGGCTACATCTATGTGAACCGCGGGCTGATCGAGCGCGCGGGAACGCTGTCGGAGCTGGCCGGAGTGCTGGGACACGAAATCGGTCACGTGACCGAACGGCACTCCATGGAGCAGATGGCGAAGGCTCAACAGGCGAATGTCGGGGTCAGCCTGGCCTGTATTCTGGCACCGAACGTCTGCAACAGCGGACTGGGCTCAACCGCGATTCAGTTGGGCGCGGGTGGCGTATTCGCCAAGTTCTCGCGCGATGACGAGCGCGATGCCGACCGCGTCGGCATGCAGTTCGTGACACGCGCGGGCATCGATCCGCGTGGCGTTCCCGCCATGTTTCGTACGCTGCTCGCCGAGCGCCAAAACAAGCCCGGCGGCCTAGACGCAATGTTCTCCACGCACCCGCTGGCCGAAGATCGTGTGGCTGACGCCGAAGCCATCATCGCGCAGATGGATCCGGTCGTGCTGCGTTCTCTCACCACCGATACGCGCGCCTTCCAGCAGTTCAAGGCGCGCCTCAAGTCGCTACCGCCTTCGCCGGTATTGGGACAGCGGTGAGCGTAGCGGCGGCGCCCGTCGTTACGCCGATTGCCCTGACCATCGCCGGATCCGATTCCGGCGGTGGTGCGGGCATTCAGGCAGATCTCAAGGTCTTTCAGCGATTTCAGGTATTCGGCACGTCCGCGTTGACAGCGGTGACGGCACAGAACACGATGGGCGTCAGCGCATGGGAAGCCGTTTCGCCTGATCTCGTGCGCGGCCAGATCGAATGCCTGGTCGCAGACTTACGCCCCGCCGCAGTCAAGAGCGGGATGCTCGCGAACAGCCATATTGTCAAGACGGTCGCGGCAGCCTTGGCAGAACACGGTCTCGCGCCCTATGTGCTCGATCCCGTCATGGTCGCGACATCAGGTGACCTGCTGGTTGACGAAGGCGCTGTGCGGGCCATTCGCGAACAGCTTGTGCCGCTTGCCACGATCGTCACGCCCAACCTCGACGAAGCCCAGGTCCTGCTC
Organism: Gemmatimonadaceae bacterium; assembly: GCA_041747275.1. Classification (GTDB taxonomy): domain Bacteria; phylum Gemmatimonadota; class Gemmatimonadetes; order Gemmatimonadales; family Gemmatimonadaceae; genus JAABRT01. The sequence continues at coordinate 7,555 of JBGTFN010000182.1, forward strand.
GAACAGCCCGTGCAGGATGTCGAAGGCATGGAGCGTGCTGCGCGCCGGCTCGTGGACGAGCTGGGCGCCTCCGCGGCGCTCGTGAAAGGTGGCCACCTTCCAGGTCTCGAGATGGTGGACGTGCTGTATCTCGACGGTGCGATCGAGCACTTTCGTCATCCGCGTGTGGACACGACCAGTCTGCATGGGACCGGATGCACCTTGAGTTCCGCCATTGCGGCTCATCTCGCTCGCGGCAACTCGATGCGCGACGCCGTGCGCGGCTCCCTCGACTATGTGTACCGCGCCATCCTGACGGCGCCCGCCATCGGCAGCGGACACGGACCGCTCAATCACTGGGCATAGACGCCGTCAGTACCTTCCGCATGATGATCGCGGACGCCGGACAGGCGCCGCGAAACTCAGCTGAGGCGAGCAGCGGTGTGGGCACTTCGTCGCGAGTGATGACCTCATAGCCAAACCGCGGCGCAGACGGGCGTCCATATCAACGAGGGTTCATATGAGCAAGCCGGCGCACGAAGCCGCGAATCAGACGCTCGAAACGCACTCCGGCCTCGCGCCCAACCGCCAGCACATCCTCGTGCGAGAGCGGCGCCACGTTGAGTCCGGCCGCCTCGTTGGTGATCAGGGAGACGGCCACCGAACGCATGCCCAGCGCGCGCGCCACAATTACTTCGGGAACGGTAGACATTCCCACCGCGTCCGCGCCGAACTTTTCGAGCATGCGCACTTCGGCGGGCGTTTCGTACGTAGGTCCCAGGAGCCCCATGTAGACGCCATCCTTCAGGTCAACACCGTGCTCATGCGCGGCCTCGTGCATCAGCGCCCGCAGCTCTGCGTCGTACGGCTCGGACATATCGGGAAAGCGCTCATCTCCCTTTTGCACCGGACCGTGCAGCGGATTTCGGAACATCATGTTGATGTGATCCGCCAACAGCATGAGATCGCCCGGCGCGAATGTGCGGTTGACACCACCTGCCGCATTCGACGCCACGTAGACGCGCGCTCCCAACGCATGCAGCACCCGAACGGGATAGCCAGCGAGCGACGGTGCGTGGCCTTCGTACAAGTGCAGTCGGCCGGCGAGCATCAGCACCGGTGAACCATCGAGCAGGCCGCTGATGAGCTGTCCAGCGTGCCCGGAAACGGTAGTGGGAGGAAAGCCCGGCACATCGGCGAACGGTATGCGCACGGCGTCGGTGACGTGCGAAGCCAATCCTCCAAGCCCGCTGCCCAGCACGATGCCGCACACCGGCTCGCGATAGTGAACGCCAAGCAGATCGCGAACAACGGCCGCGGCGCGCGACGCTTCGAAGGCGCCCGGGCCTTCGTCGGGCACGGCCATGGTGGCGGTGCGAAATGGTGCGTTCATAGAGACACTCCCTGAGCGGTGGGCAACCACGACTCGTCGCTCGCGCTTGCCTCGAGCAGGAGCGAAACTTCGTGAGCGGCGGCAGCGCGAAGCTTTTGCTTCTCTGGCCTTGGCAGGAACGCGGCGTCGAATGCGTTCAACGACAGCGTTGCAAGCGTTGAGATATCGAACGCCAGATGTTCGGCACAGCGCGCGTACTCCTCGGTAAGCGTCACGCCGCTCATGAGGCGGTTGTCTGTGTTGAGTGTGACGATCACGCCAGCATCATGCTGCGCACGCAACGGGTGATCGGCCAGCGTGGCCACCACGCGCGTCTGCACGTTGCTCGTTGGACACACTTCGAGCGCGATGCCGCGATCACGCACGTAGTCGCGCAGCGAGGCATCCTCGAGCAGCCGCGTTCCATGCCCAATGCGATCCGCGCCGCACAGATGCTCGGCCTCGCGAATGGAATGGGCGCCGTCGCCCTCCCCGGCATGCACAGTGACGGCAAGGTCGTGTGCGCGCGCATAGGCAAACGCCTCGGCAAAGCTGCGTGCGGGATTGCCCATCTCACCGCCCGCGAGATCGAAGGCCACCACACCATGCGCGCGGTGTGCGACGGCCAGCTCCGCCATCGCCAGCGCGTGCGCGGCGCCAAGATTGCGCAGCGCACAGATAATCGTGCGAGCCGTCGTTCCGGTTTCGCGCTCACCACGATGCAGACCGCGCTGCACTGCGGCGAGCACATCTTCGAGCGGCAAGCCACCACGCGTGTTGAGTGCCGGACAATAGCGCACCTCGACGTAGCGGATACCGTCTTCCGCCGAATCGATCACGAGTTCATGCGCGATACGTTCGAGAGACTCCGCGTCCTGCATCACGCCGAGCGTGATCGCGAAGCGCGCGAGATAGTCCTCGAGATTGCGTGCGTCATCGACGCGCATGAAGCTGCGCAGCGACTCAACATCCGACTCCGGCAAGGCCACACCACGCTCGGCTGCCAGCGCGAGCAGCGTGGATGGACGAAGCGAGCCATCCAGATGCACGTGCAACTCGGCCTTCGGCAGGCGTTGCAGGAGCGCGTACTGCGTAGCGGTGAGACTCACGACGCAGACTCGCCATGCGGCGGTTCGTCTATCACCGTGCGCACCGGCAGCAGCCGGAATATCGCACCGCCGTGCACAGGTGCGGTCGCGTCGATCGGGAGTCCGCGACTGTCCGTCACGCGTCGCTCACCCCGGTCGAGCGCCTCGGCTTCGCTTGTGTCGAACGCGGCCACCGCGTCGCGTACCGTCGCACCGAATGCCACGGAGACGCCACGCTCGTTCACGTACGCGCGGAACGTCGTCGGAGTGGCCGGAGCATCGCTCACGGCGTCTCCTTGCGTACGCGCTGGTCAGTCGGCGCCCACACCGGCTGCGGCAACGAGCGCAGGTGCTGCGCGAGCGCATCGATATCGCGGATGGGCAGCACTTCGCCGCTGACAAACGGAACACCCGCGATGGTGGCAGGGTCACCGAACATGTAGTCGTTCATGATCACAGTATAGACAGCGTCCGGATCGATCGCACCTCCATTCGCGAGTGTGACACGCGAGACGAGGTCGCCCTCGGTGCGAGCGTCGCTCCACGTCAAGAGCAGGCCGCTCAGATGCAGGTCGGGGCCGCGGCGGTACGTGGAGTTGTCGAGCAACCGTTTGAGATCGCGTCCGCGCACCCGTGTGCGCACGAGCTGATTCGCGAAGGGCACGATCTCGTGCAGCGCGCCAACCGTCGCGGTGCCGGCCTGCAGGTTCGCGCGAATGCCACCGTTGTTCCAAATGCCGATGTCACCGCGTCCCACCGACCGCAGTGCATCCGCAATGATGCGCCCCAATCCGTATTCGGTGCCCTCGCGACGCATGTCTTCGCCGATGGTCGCCACTTCCTGCGTGAGGCGAGGGCGCACGATATCGAGCGATCGGCCTACAAGGCGCACCACAGCCGGATCCGCACCGGCCAGCGAGTCGCCGAAGACATCGCGCACCGCCGTACGAGGCACACGGTCCGCACCGTCGAGCGGCAGGTCGGTGACCGTGATCGCGCGTCCACTCGACGATGCCTGCACGACCGGTACCCCATTCACTCGCGCATCGAGGATGGTGTGCGAATGACCGGCCACCACGAGATCCGGCTTGTCGGTGAGTCCGCGCACGAAGTCGAACACGCCGCCGCTGCAGTCGTCAGGAGCGTTTCGCTCGCACCGTCCGCCATCGTGAATGACCGCCACCACGATCTGCGCACCGCGCGCACGCAGCGAGCGCACATGTTCACTCACCACCGGCGACGGATCGATGAACGTGAGGTCATTCACGTGAATCGCCTTCGTGCTGCCGGACGTGTGTGTCCCGGCTGCACCCACGATGCCTACTTTCACGCCCGAGCGCTCAACGATCGTGTCTGCGCCGGCCCACGAAGGACGGCGTCCGTCGCGACCTCGCACATTCGCGCCAAGCACGGAGAACTTCATCTCCCTGAACCGCGCATACATCGTGTCTCGGCCGTAGTCGAACTCATGATTGCCGAGTGCGGCGGCCGTGTAGCCCAGCGCATTCATGAGTTCCACGATGGGCCGTCCGTATTGCCAGTCCGATCCGGGTGTGCCGGTGAACATGTCACCGCCGTCCAGCAACAGCACTTCGCAGCCACCGGTGCATTCACGTCGCGCCTTCGCGATAGCTGCCGCCAACGGCACAGCGCCTCCACGCAGCACTCCCTGCGCATCGGGGCGCGACGAGTGCGTACCGTGCACGTCATTCGTCGACACGACACGTAGCACCCGCGTGCCGCTCGGTACCTGCGGCGCAGCAAGTGCCAGTCCCCTGCCCGCAGCGTTTGCCGTCGCAGCGCTTGCAGCACGCGGCACCGGCACGGGCGCGGTGCCGACGGCCTCGGCCGATCGCGATCGATTCAACTCACCGTATGCGGCGGCCAACACCGACGCCGGCTCCAGCCGCCAGTTGCGTGTCGCATAGGCAGCAGGCGCGATCACACCGACCCGACGAATCTCTTCGACCAAAAGGTCGCGGATATCGCGCCCTTCGTCGTACACCACACGTGATCCGGCGAGCATGCTGAAGCCACCGCCACCTTCTGCGCGGTAGTTGTTGAGCGCGAGCGTGAACGAGTCGCTCGGTGTCACGTCACGGCCCTGCCAGCGCAGCGTCGTCACACGTGATCCAACTGGCCGCGACACGTCCAGCACATACTCCACACCGGACAGAATCTCGAAGTTGTATCCCGGCACCTCGCTGTTCACGAGCCCGTCGGGCGGCAGAGCACCGTTCGCGCCGAGCGTGCGATAGTAGCGCGAGGAATGTTCGAGATAGCTGCGTATCTGCGCGCCACTCACGCGAATTGCGCGCAGTGTGTTGTCGTACGGATACAAACGCGCGAGCTGCGCCATCGTGATGGGCCCCGGCTCAAACGCTGCATCCAACGAAAATGCCGCAGTGGCCGCGAGGTCGGCATTGGCGGTCCGTCGCATGACTTCGAGCATGAAGTCGATGATTGGAACATCGGCGATGCGTGCGCTGTCGGAGCGCCACGTGGATGTGGTGCGGCCGAGCGGCGCATTCACCCACGCGAGTGTCTGTTCGTGTGCGGCGAGCGTCGCCGCGATGACGTCAGGTGACTCGCGAACGTTGTTCAGTCGCACCGACTCGCCGCGCCGCGACTCCACGCGATAGCGCGCACCGTCTCGGACCATTGCGAACTTCGCAACCGCGACACTACCGGCCCAGTTGCGAGGCTGCACGATGAGCGTAGTGCCCACGAGAGAATCGACGACCTCACGGTGCGAATGCCCGAGCACAACGAGGTCCACCCCTTCGATTTCCGAGGCAATCTGTCCAGCGACATTTTCGCGCCCGACACCGGTGGAGACTTCATCGTAGCTCGAGGGTCCGCCCAGGCCGCTGTGCACGACGACGACCACCAGGTCGTGCGCGGCGCGTACCTGCGCGACGGTCTCTCGCACGAACGGCACGATGTCGCGAATGGTGAGCGCCTCAGCGGCGAGATTGGCGCGATCCCACACCATCGAGCCCGGCGTCGTCGCGCCGACGATCGCGATTCGCACCCCATCCCGCATCAGGCTCTTGACGCCCGGGTAGCGCGGCGAACCGTCCGGTCCGCGCACATTGCCGGCGAGGAAGGGGAAGCTGGCCTGCTTCATGGCTGCTTCCCAGGTCGGCACGCCGTAGTTGAACTCGTGATTGCCAATGATGGCCGCGTCATAGCGCAGCACGTTCATGGCGGCGATCACCGGATGCACCGGCTGCGGCGAAACGCGCGCCGCCACGAAGGTGAGCGGGTTGCCTTGGAACAGATCGCCCGCGTCCACCAGGACGACCCGGCCGCCGTGCGTGGTGCGTAGTGAATCGACCACAGTGGCCGCTCGGGCGAGCCCGCGCGCCGAATCCGGTCGACCCGTCTGGTAGTCCCAGCCGCGAAGACGCCCGTGCACGTCGGTTGTGGCGGCCACGAGCACTTCGACGCGTTCGGCGAGAGGCGCGCGCGCATCGCTCATCACGGCACCGCCGCTCACCCCGCGTGAGCACGAGGCCAACAACATTGACGCGGCGACCAGCGCCGCAGTCCGCGTGAACGGGCCACCGACGCTTCGGCTCCCGGAAAAGCACAGTCGAATATGCATAGGAAATTGTAGTGACCTGGCGGGTGCCATGGGGAGTGGACCGAGATGCCCGCACGTTCCCCCGTTGCCCATGCTCTCTCGCGTAACGAGCTTATATCGGTGACAGATCCATTCTTCACGCCCACACGCCTTTGCACGGCGGCCGGCTCGGACTCGAGTCGGCCGATACGCAATCGTGACGCAATCGTCGCCGGTCCACTACCGCCTCCCCGCAGCCTTTACATCGTGTCGTGTTCGAGTCGGGAGAGTCTGCCGTGAAACCGCTCATTTTCGGGATCGCGGGTGGCACGGGGTCGGGCAAGTCCACCGTTGCGCGCAAGGTCGCCGAGGCACTGGGCGACGCGTCGGTTGCGTTCATCGAGATGGATTCGTACTACCGCGATTTCTCCCACCTGTCGCGTCACGAGTTGCAGCACCACGTGAACTGGGATCATCCGGACGCGTTCGATGTCGGGTTGCTGGCCTCACAGCTCGAGGCCCTCGCTCGCGGCGAAGCAGTCGATGTCCCGGTCTACGAGTTCGCGACGCATTCGCGCAGCGTTCAGGTGCGGCGGGTGGAACCGGCGGATGTCATAGTAATCGACGGGATTCTGCTGCTCGCCGACGAGCGGGTACGAACGGTGTGTGATGTGAAGATCTACGTGGATGCCGACCCGGATATTCGCCTCATACGGCGTATCCGGCGCGACATGGAATCGCGTGGACGGTCGCTGGACTCGGTCCTCGATCAATATCTGTCTACGGTCCAACCGATGCATCTGCAGTTTGTGGAACCGAGCAAGCGCTACGCCGACGTCATCGTCCCGCGTGGCGGCAGCAACACCATCGCGATCGAGATGCTGGTCGCCAAGATTCAGCGGCGTCTCTCTGCGCGGCAAGCCGTGGGGCACGCGTGAATCCGCCGCCGCCAGTGACCGATCGCGTACTGGTTGTCGACGACGAGCCGGAGATCGTTGCGCTCGTCGCGTATCACCTCGCCAAGGCCGGCTATCGCGTCGCCACCGCGTCGAGCGGGCAGGACGCGATCGATATCGCGCGGCGAGAGCGTCCCGCACTCGTCGTGCTCGATCTCATGCTGCCCGGCATGTCTGGCTTCGAGGTGCTCGAAGTGCTGCGTTCGGATGACAATACGCGTGACGTCGCGGTGCTCATGCTGACGGCCCGACGAGAAGAAGTCGATCGCATTCGTGGCCTGTCGCTCGGCGCCGACGATTACCTCACCAAGCCATTTTCCCCGCAGGAGCTGGTGCTTCGCGTGGCCGCCATTCTCCGGCGAGTCTCGCAGCCGCAGCCTGTCAGCGTGGATGTGCTCGCCTTCGGTCCGCTCAAGATCGATCGTGCGGCGCTCACCGTGCAGGTGGATGAACAGCCCGTCGAACTCACTCCGACCGAGTACAAGCTGTTGCTGACGCTCGCGGAACGGCGTGGTCGTGTGCAGGGGCGCGGGCACCTGCTGGAGACGGTGTGGGAAGCGGCGCCCGATATCCAGACCCGGACGGTGGACATGCATGTGCAGCGGCTGCGCGCCAAGCTTGGTGTGGCCGGCGACCTGATCGAGACCGTACGCGGCTTCGGCTACCGGTTGCGGTCCCCGCAGGCGCGCGGCGCCTGAAGGCGCTCG
>JBGTFN010000183.1:0-10282 GCA_041747275.1 Gemmatimonadaceae bacterium
ACTTTCGACGTATCCGCGGCATGGCGCATCTGCCCTTGCTGCAGGCCGCGTTGACGCAGCACCTTACGGAGACCACCACGGCGGCATGAGCCGCATCACACCGGCATCACCCGAGTTTCAACTAAACGCGGGACACACCCGAGTTCCTCCCCCTACCGCCCCAACCGAACCCCCACCACGACCGGATCATGATCCGATGACCGGAACGGATTTGGTGCATACAGCGACTCGAGCTGCGCCACCGACTTGAAGTTGGTGTTGTAGTCCAGCACTGGCGGCTCGTCGGCGTTGATGTGCCAGACGGCCGCACCCGTGACCGATGGCGCGAGCGCGGCAGAGGCGAGCGCGTGATCGAGACGGCCACGCGCACCGGCAAACACATACGAGTATCCGTCCTCGCCAGCGTGGCGCGCGACCATGTCCTCGAAGCCGCGCGTGAGAAAAGCGCGCACCGGATCTTCCTGCGCATACGCGTTGAGATCGCCCAGCACGAGCACGCGTGCTTCTCCCGTTTGCGTGGGATCAGTGGTCAGCCAGTCAAGCAGTGCGTTGGCCGCACGCGTGCGCACGATGCTGCACTGTCCCTGTCCATCGTTGGCATCGGGAGCATCGCACGCACTGCCCTTGCTCTTGAAGTGATTCACGCTCACAACCACGCTGCCACCCGACACGGACGCGAACGCCTGCACGAGCGACGGACGATTGCGCTCCTCCCGATCACCGGCGTTCACGAACTCCGGCGTGTTGAGCACGGCCGTGCGCCCCTTGGGCACGACACGAGCGGGCTGATACAGCAGCCCGACCTTGATCGCGTCCGTGCCAAGCACATTGCGGTCGCCAGTCGAGGCGTCAGCGTCGATGAACGCGTAGCGCCCCGCTGACGTCGCCGCGTTCAACTGTTCGGTAAGCGTCGCGATTGAACTGCCCGCACCGTATCCGTCGTTGCCGGACTCGATCACACCGACCACGTCGGCGTTGAGCGCAGTAATCGCGGCTACGAGCTTGCGCGCCTGCCGATCGAACTCCACCGCATTCTCCGCTCCGCGGCATCCAAACGGACAGGCATCTCCGAATGCGCTGAAGAAGTTGAGCACGTTGAACGAGGCGATACGAAGTGTGCCGCCCACGTCGGGAGGCGTGTCGCTCCGCGCATTCGCCGCGGTGAACATCACGCGTGCACTTTGATTCACCGGACGGATGCGCCACGTCACGTCACGCGCGCCGCTCGAACCCGGCGCTGTTGCACTCGTTCGCGTGAGCACACCGCGCAGCATGGTCACCGCATCGCCCACACGCAGCGTATTCTGCGCCGAGAGTGCCGCTTGGCCGCGACCGAACACCGTGGAAGGATTCTGGGCGAACGAGGCGTCGTCGAGCACGATGCGGTTGCGCTCGATCTCCCGCTGAAGTTCCACGGCGCGCGCGCCAGGCTCGGCCACCTCCGTTGGCGTGAACGGCACACCGAGCCTGGCCAGCACCACCTCGCCATAGCGTCCGAGCTGGTAATGCTCGGTCACGTAGAGCGTCTGCGGGAAATGCACGAGCATGCCCTCATGTCGAGCGAGCAACATCGTATCGGTGATCGGAAGCGTCAGCGCTATCGGTTCGATCGTCGCCGACCCGCACACCGAGATCGTGCTTGCTTCGAGGCGACGCGCCTGATCGGCAGCGAGCCTTCCGGTCACGCGCACACGATCGCCCACGTTCACATCGTCTCGCGTGCCGTTGGCCACGAAAATCGCCGCGCCATCGCCCTGCAGGTAGAACCCGCCGAGTCCCGCGGTCCCTTCGTAGTCACCAACCACCACGCCTTGCGTGACCACGGAATCTCCGCTGCGCTCATGCAACGCACTCACACTCTCGGAAGGAAGCGCGCACTCGGCGGCCGGGCCGGGCGTGGGCGCGCCACTGCGGGGCACTGCACAACCGGTGGCGGCGAGCCCGGCAACCGCGCCAGACAGAACGAGACTTCGTCTGATCATTCGCATGGCATGATCGTAACGGATGCGCGGGGCGGTCGCCTGCCAGAACCATCGTATCGGCCCCGGAAGCGCGATATCGGCCTTCGCGTCCGCGCTATCGTCTCGCCGTCGCGCTACCGTCTCGCGACCGCGCTACCGTCTCGCGACCGCGTCGTTGAAGCGGCGCACCACTTGCTCAGCTTGTGCTCTCGGGTCATTCGCCACAGGCACACGCAGCGTTTCCGCCGTACGTACGGCCTGTGTCGTCACGCTCGACGTGCGGACACGCGTTTCCAGCATCGTTCCGAACTCGATCATCAGCGAACCGGAGGTAAGCAGCCGCACGCGATGCACACGCCGCCCACCCGTCGTCGAAAGCGGGAAATAGCCGTCGCCAATGAGCACACCGTCGTCGCTAAAGATCACCTCCATACCCTCAGCGGGAACGGTGCTCGGCGGCTCGTAGAAGTTGATTGTCCGGGTTTCGGTTGCAATGCGTGCCTCCGCTTCGCAGAACCGGCGGAACTCGTCAACGGAGACCGTCCAGCGCGCGATTGCGGTGGTTCCGCGACGCATGTTGCGCACAACCGGAATCGTGAGCAGGTAATACCCAAGGGCGATCGGGGAGAGCAGCGCGGGAAACAGTCCCAGCATGAGATTCGGCGACCCCGATCGGCCGGTCTCGCGCATGTGTGCCACTCCCTTCAGAACAAGCGCCGCGCTGGCGACGAGCACCAATGCGCAGAGCCACGCGCTCCGTACCGGACGGATGCCGCGACTGCGCGAGGCCTTTTTCCCCATCACCACTCTCCAGTCGTCATGCGATGGAAACGTTGGGCACGGTGTGAGGGATTGCCGCCTGCGAGTCGGGCCGTCACCCGCGCCGACGCGGTCACGGGCATGTACCACCTCGGTGGCGCGCTGCAGACCATCGCTATCTTCGCAGTAGTGGCCGGAATGGTCAGGATCATTGTGCAATCCTTCGTGCGAGAAGCCAGGCGTGCGCGTTAGCCCCGGTGGTTCTGTCGTCTCTGGTACAATGTTCACGCGTCACATCGTGGCCTCCACTCTCGGCCGGCTGCTCGTGGCGCAGGTGCTTGCGCTCGCGATCGCCGATGTCACTGCCGCGCAGTCACCGGGAGTGCGCGGGTCCGCCACTCGTTACGACCGTCTGCTTGATCCGGTGGGGGTGGGCGTGTCGGTCGACTTTCCCGTCAATCCGCAGGTCGACGTTCGGCTCATATACGAACGGCTGTCGGGTAGCGCCACCCGCCCAGTATTCTGCTCGCCCGTCATTCCCGACTGCCCACCGCCCGCCACCTATCGGGCAAACGTAACGGCGAACTCGATTGCTGTGGGGGTACCGTTCGCCATCACGCGGCGCGGACGCACACAACTGCGGGTGGTACCTGCGATCAGTCTCTCGCGGGTGAGCGGAGAGACCGACGTCGCGCAGTTTGGCGCCGATCTGGGCGTGGAGACTCGCACGCGCATCGGTGCGTCACGGCGCGTGCAACTGCTGCTCGGCGCCGATGTTGGCCTGCGTTCGACTGTGGGTGAGAGCCTTGTCGCTGATGGGCCGAGCAGGAGCGATTCGGGTACACCCGCACGCGTCTGGATCGGCATGCGCGTTGTGCTGCCGGGAAACGGTCGAGGCGGCGCGTTGCCCTGACGAGCAGGGGTGTGTCGCACCGCCCACCCGCGCGATGCCATCTTCGCCACGACCTATCTCAATCCGGCGGCCGCACCACGACCGCATCCGGATCGCGCTCCACCACAATGGTGAACTCCGTCGCCAGCGCGACGATGCTTGCCACCATTGCCCAGAATGGCAGCAGCACGGCACCCGCGACGCCGGCCGAGAGGGGCAGGTCGAGCAGAGTGCGACCGGACGGATTGCGCACGATGATCCGCCGTACGTTGCCTTCGCGAATGAGTGACTTGAGCGTGGACTTGAGCTTATTGCCCGCGACCTTGATCTCTTCCATGCGGCTCCCGGTGCTGTGATCTGTGGTCAAGACAGCTCACCTCTTCATCCGAAATATCCAGAAGCCTACGCCCTACCGGACATGCGCACCAGCACCCGTCGCCGCGTCATTCGCGCCAAACGCCTTGTTCGCCCCCCAACACTGAAGCAACCCTCAGCGTAGCCACAGGTTGGTCGCGCGTCGGGATTCCGGCGCGCACACGCTCTCTTTCAGCTACCTCCCCGCCTCATGCGACGTACCCCACGATTCACCTCGCTCGCCCTCGCTTTGACCGTGGCGGGCAGTTCCCTCGCCGTGCCCGCCGGCGCCCAAGGCACCGCAGCCTCCGACCCGATGGCCTCGGCCATCAACGCCCTGCGCTGGCGCAATATCGGACCGGCCAACATGGCGGGCCGCATCACCGACGTGGAAGGCATCGCGTCGCCGTCGCGCACGTTCTATGTCTCCACGGCCGCGGGCGGCGTGTGGAAGACCATCAACGGCGGCACGACGTTCTTCGCGGTGCTCGACACGGCACGCGTCGCGTCGGGCGGTGACCTGGCCATCGCGCCGTCCGATACCAACATCGTGTACTGGGGCACGGGCGAGCCGAACTCGCGCAACTCCATCTCGCCGGGCGGCGGCATCTACAAGACCACCGACGGCGGCAAGTCGTGGACGTTTCTCGGACTCGAAGAGACGCGCCATATCGGACGCGTGCAGGTGCACCCCACGAATCCGAACATCGTGTGGGTCGCGGCACTCGGACACGCGTGGGGATCCAATCCGGAGCGCGGTCTCTACAAGACCACGGATGGCGGCAAGACGTGGGCGCTCAAGAAGTTCATCGATGACAAGACGGGCTTTGTCGATGTACAAGTGCACCCCACCAATCCCGATGTGCTGTTTGCATCGAGCTACCAGCGTGTGCGCGGCCCGTACTTCCTGAACTCCGGCGGACCGGGTTCGGCGCTCTGGAAGAGCACCGACGGCGGCGAGACGTGGAATGAAGTCAAGGGTGGCGGTTTCCCGGAGACGATGAAGGGCCGCATCGAGATTGCGATCAGCGCGAGCAATCCGAGCGTGATGTACACGATGGTTGAGGCGGACACGTCGCCGAATGCGAAGCCGACGAAAGGCACGCCGGCGCAGCGTCGCCCCAGCGGCCTTTATCGTTCCGCTGACGGCGGTGCGACGTGGGAGTATCGCAATCCCAGCAACGTGCGTCCGTTCTACTACTCGCAGGTGCGCGTCTCGCCGACCGACCCTGACGTCGTGTACTGGTCGTCCACGCCGGTCAAGTATTCACGAGACGGCGGCAAGACGGCGGGCAACAGCACCGTGGGCCTGCACGTCGACCATCACGCGATGTGGTTCGATCCGAAGGATCCGAATCGCATCATCGTCGGCAACGACGGCGGACTCGGCATCACGCTCGATGGCGGCGGCACGTGGGAGTTTCCCAACACGTTTGCCCTTGGCCAGTTCTACGCCATCTCGTACGACATGCAGGTGCCGTACCGCGTGTGCGGTGGCTTGCAGGACAACGGTTCGTGGTGTGGACCGAGTCGTCGTCGCAACGGCCCGATCACGAACGCGATGTGGCACAACATCGGCGGTGGCGATGGCTTCGTGACGGCGCAGGATCCGACCGATCCCAACATCATCTACTCCGAATCGCAGGGCGGTGCACTTGGCCGACTCGACTTCGCGACCGGCACGCGAATCCCCGTGCGTCGTCCGAACTGGCGTGACGCGTATTCCGCGTGGAACGACTCCATCGCCGTGATTCGTGGTGACGAAAGCCGTACGGAAACGGCCGACATGAAGCGTCGCATCGCCGAGGTGCGTGTGAAGCAGAAGAAGGACTCGGTCGACCTGAACCTGCGCTGGAACTGGAATACGCCGTTCTTCATCTCCAAGCACAACCCGATGACGCTGTACTACGGCGCGAACCGTGTGCTGAAGAGCATCAATCGTGGCTCGGACATGTTCCCGATTTCGCCCGAACTCTCGTACGCCGATTCGGCGAAGCTGCACGTGGCGCTGCGAACGACGGGCGGCATTACGCCTGACGTGACGGGCGCCGAGACGTTTGGCACGGTGGTGTCGCTCAACGAATCACCGGTGCGTCCGGGCGTATTGTTCGCCGGTACCGACGACGGTCGTGTGTGGGTGACGAAGAACGACGGCGGCAACTGGGAAGAAGCGACGAAGAACATTCCCGGTGTCGCGCCGGGCGCGTATGTGTCGCGTCTCGAAGGATCGTATGCGTCGGAAGGCACGTTCTACGTGACGTTCGACGATCACCGACGCGACAACTACACGCCGTACGTCTACATGACCACGGACTTTGGGCGCACGTTCAAGTCGATTGCGTCCAACCTGCCCAAGGGTCACGCGGACTTTGTGCATGTGATTCGTGAAGATCCGGTGAATCCGAATCTGTTGTATGTGGGCACGGATGTGGGCGTGTACGTATCGCTCAACAAGGGCGAGTCGTGGCAGCGTTTCATGACCGGCCTGCCCACGACGCCGGTGCACGATCTGCAGGTGCATCCGCGTGATCGCGAGCTGATTGCCGGCACGCATGGCCGTTCGATCTGGATCGTTGACGTCGCGCCACTGCAGCAGATGACGCCGATGGTGATGGCCGAGGCCGCGCACCTGTTCACGCCGCGCACTGCGTTCCAGTGGGGTGAGTCGCCGATCAACGGCGGCAGCAACGGACACAAGCTGTTCCAGGCACCGAGCCCGCAGTTTGGCGCGGACATCTGGTATCGTGTGACGTCCGGGACGGGTCAGGCGCGCATCGTGGTGCAGGACGCGTCGGGTGATACGCTCACCACGATGAACGGCCCCGGCGGACCCGGTGTGCATCGTGTCTCGTGGAACATGCGTGCCAAGACGCCGCCTGCGCCGCCGCTTTCACCGGCGCAGCTGCGTGACAGTATCAACATGGCGCGTCGCACCGATGCGGTGCTCGATTCGCTCGAGAAGGACGGGTCGATTCCGGCCAACCTGATTGCGCAGGCGCGTACTGCAATGCGCGAAGGACCTGAGGGGATTCAGCGTTTGATGGGTGGCGGTGGAGGCGGCGGATTCGGAGGTGGTGGTGGCGGCGGTGGCGGCTTTGCCGGCGCGCGCAACGATCGTCCCGGCGAAACGCGTGCGATGCCGAGTTTCCCGACGGCTCCGGCCGGTGGCGCGCAGGGTGGCCGAGCTGCGCAGGCGGCGGGTGGCAATGAGGGTGTGCAGCAGGTGTTCGCCGCGATGCGCGAGGCGCTGGGCTCTGACTTCAATCCGTTTGGTGGTGGTGGTCGCGGCGGACGTGGCGGCGGTGCTGGCGGCCTCGTTGGCAGTGGCGACTACAAGGTCACGCTGACAGCCGGTGGCCGGACGATGTCGCAGATGCTGCGCGTCGAGCAGCTCACTGGTGCGGATGCCACACTCGGCGGATTTGGTGAAGATGAAGAGGAACTGCTGCGCCTGTTCAACCGCTGGTTGCGCACGGGGCAGTAGGCTGGTGCGGTGATGGACGACGCGAAGGAGCTCGTGCGACGCGACGGGCTCCGCGTGCCGGACTGTCACCGTTCCGTTGCGCGACGGGTCGTTTCGACGCACCATCCGCGTGGCGCTCGCCCAACGATGCTCGCTGCAGATGGGCGTTTTCGGTGTGGATCTCAGTTGATCGCGATCACATATTTCGGCGGAAGCCGATCACCGCGTGCGGTGAGGTATCGGATCCCATCGCCGCCGCACCTTTCACTTTGCCCCGAGCGGCATGCCGGTACTCAAGCGCGGCTGGCTGGGCGGCATGACATGCACCGGGCAGGTGACGCAGTAGGTCAGGCGCGGAGATGGCGACCCGCCAGTTTCACAAGATTACTCAGCTAGCCAGCCCCTTAACGAACGCGGCACCAAAACGCGCGCAGGTGTGGTGCGAGGACAACGACCTGTGGGCCCACTGCACACGCACCACACTTGTCGCGTTTTAGCTAGATGGCTCGTCGCCTGCGTGCTGCCAGGCCGAGCCCCAGCAGGCCAGCGGCCATCAGCGCATAGGTGGACGGTTCGGGTACAGTGGTCAGGTTGGCGCGAATTTCGCCGCCGGGGAAGTTCACGGTATGCAGGTTGACGTAGGCCATTCCGTTGTTCAGGCCTGCCAACAACGCGGCCCCGGGTGGGGTGAGGACATCCAGGGTGTAACCCATCGAATAGGTGCCCGACGTTGTCGAGGGCAGACCCAAAAACCCGATCACCACCGACGCGTTCGCGCTCGGTGAGGCGCAACAATGAATGTGGCCGTTAACCAGGTTACTTCCCAAGCCACTCCAGTTGAACAGCACGCTCAGTGTACTGCCGGTCAAGGACAAATTGGCCGTACCGGTCGCAGCGGATGCATTCGGCGGCACCTCATTGAGACCCGAAAACTGACCCGTCCAGGTTTGGGCACTGCCTGCTGCGGGAAGCAAGCACAGGGCAGCGATAGCCAATCCGAGGCGAAGGGAGGAGGTCTTCGGCCGTGTACTCGTTGTCGTCATCTGAATCTCCGAATAGGGTAGGTATCAAACTGTGACCTACATGTAGTTCAGGCAGCACAGGGTGACCGTACCGCATTTTACGTGCCCACGTGCGGCGATGGACTCGACGCCAGAGCCGCTGACGGTGCACGCGGGCATGACAATGACGCAGCAGGCGCGAACAGTGGATCGAGCCCATTCCCGATACCATGGCGTTGCCTGCCATGGCCGACACCAATCCGGAAGAGCTGGCCATCCTCCGCGAAAGCATCCCAACGGTGCTCGCTGCAGATGGGCGTATTCGGCGTGGATTTCAGTCGATGGCGATCACCCATTTCGGCGGAAGCCGATCACCGCGTTCGGTGAGGTACGGGATCCCACCGCCGCCGCACCCTTCACCGGCGTCGAACAAATCGGTGATCTATTCTCTGCGCGCGCCGGTGCCCAATGGTGCCCAATCTTCTTGGCTATTCCGCTCCCGCGTGAGCACTCCGGGGCCGAGCAACAGTTCTGCAGAGGGAATACTCGCTGGATGAGCGCAACCCGTGAGCGTCGATCAGGCTTCCCAAGCTGGACGTCGCCGGTTCGAGTCCGGTCGCCTGCTCTGCGACAGGACAACGCCCCGCAACGATGTCGCTCGTTGCGGGGCCTTGTCGTTTCTCGCGCCGCCTGGGCACGCACGGCCTCGGGGTGCAGCGATCGGGTCGCTGCGCTCGTTCAGCTCACCGGCAAACGCGACAGCGCACGAATTCCTTCACGCAACGCGTGCAACTCGTCGCGGACCGCGACGAGCTCTCGGGCCCTGGCCACCTCGGCGTCGCTGCGATCGGCATCGCGCCCGACGAAGAACGTGGCCAGCACTGCGGTCACGTAACCGAATACGCCGAATGCGTAGAGGGCCAGGAACACGCACAGCACGCGTCCTTCGACTGTCTGTGGCCAGTATTCCGATCCCATCGTGGTCATGAGCATCGCGGTCCACCAGAGTGCATCGCTGTCATCGGCCGCGGAGTTCTCGAATGCGTAGATCCCCGCCGCACCAGCGAACGTCACCAGCACGGTCAGTGCGATCACATGCGAGAAGCCGCGCCGGCTCAGACTCGCACCCAGCGCCTTCATGCCGCGATTGAGCGAACTGGGTGTCGCGCACTTCACGCACGCGCGGCATGCGCTCGCGGACTACGAGTTCGAGAGCACAGCGGGCCGCTCGCTGGTGGTGCGTGAGCCGGTCGGGGTGTGCGCACTCATCACGCCGTTGAACTGGCCGCTCAACGGGATCAGCTGCAAGGTCGCGCCCGCCCTCGCAACAGGCTGCACAATGGTGCTCAAGCCGAGCGAACTCGCGCCGATCAGCGCGATGCTGCTCGCGGAGGTGTTGCATGAGGCCGGAGTGCCCGCGGGTGTGTTCAATCTCGTGAATGGCGACGGACCCACGGTCGGTGCGGCGCTGGCACGTCATCCCGATGTGGACATGATCTCGTTCACCGGTTCCACACGCGCCGGCATCGAGGTGGCCAAGGCCGCAGCTGACGCGGTCAAGCGTGTCACGCAGGAACTCGGTGGCAAGTCGGCCAACATCATTCTCGACGACGCCGATCTCAAGTCGGCGATCACCCGCCAGCCGCCGCAGTGCCCCGAACGGCCATACGGCAGTCAGTTGATTCGTCTTCACGGCCATACGGCCTGGTCTATCAGGCCATTCAGCCGTGATGTTTCGTCACGCCGAACCGGGCACGATTGCCAGCCCTACCGCCGATGCAAGATCCCGCCTGGCATCCCAACCCTCTGCGATCCTTCGAATCCAAACGGCTGGATAGCCAGATGGACCGGG
>JBGTFN010000184.1:0-2242 GCA_041747275.1 Gemmatimonadaceae bacterium
ACTTTCGACGTATCCGCGGCATGGCGCATCTGCCCTTGCTGCAGGCCGCGTTGACGCAGCACCTTACGGAGACCACCACGGCGGCATGAGCCGCATCACACCGGCATCACCCGAGTTTCAACTAAACGCGGGACACACCCCAGTTTCGCCTAACACAAATCTCGACATCGCATTGTGCACTCGTGCCCATACTCGGGTCGTCTGATGTGCAGGTGTTCGATCAGCAGATGCAAGTCGTCGCGCAAGTCCGGGCTCGAGAGCGCCTCCCCGCTGTTACCGCGGACACGCAGGTGCTCGCTGGAGGCGTCATTAGAAAAACGGTGGGAAGGAACGCGGTGTATGGCTGGGGGGACGTGGCAATCGTTGGTGAGTCAGCATTTATTGTGTTTGAAGGCAGCTCGACCGAGAAGCTTCGCCTCATCGACGAGTTTTCCCTGCCGGATTTCTCGTATGTGGGCACCCATCTCGCTCCGCACCGAATCAAGTCCGCTACAGGCTCTGCACAATCGCTTACACTGCTGATGGAAGACGAGGATGGCTATTTTCGGATCGCTCAGCTCCGACGAAAATCTGCAAATGGCGCTTCTCGATAGCAGGGCGCGACGGAACTTCGCTCGAAGAAGGCAACCATTCTCGGCGCAGCCAGGCAACCGACTCGTGCTATCCTTCAAGGTGCAACGGCCTCGAGGCAGCGTTGAGTGCGACCCTGCCAATGATCTTGCCATCGCGCGCGGCTGACCCGCCGCCTAAAGCGCGAGGGCGGTTTCGAGGAAGGAGGCGGAATGTTGAGGATCGCTGCAGTAGCGCCACTCATCGGTTGGATTTTATGGATTGGGCCAGTCGGCCGCGCGCAGCCCATTGCTGAGAAGGAGCTTGGCGCTGCGTACCGCACGTACAGCGAGCAGTTCACCGACATTGGGTATGCGCTGCCTCTGAACAATGGCTCGCTGATGATCGCTGATTTCGGCGAGATGACTCTCTGGCGCTTGGACGGTCGAACTGGCGCGGCACGCCCGGTTGGCCGAAAGGGCTCCGGGCCGAAGGAGTATCAGGTAACTGGTCAACTGCTGCGATTGCCCGGCGATACGGTGGCGATGTACGACGCGGCGCAGGCGCGCGTTCTCCTTGTGACCGCGGATGGAGAGCCTGTACGAACGGTGACGCTCACGACGAACAGACTCGAGATGGTAGCTCTGCCGCAACCCTTCGCCACGGATGCGCGCGGCCGTATCTACGCGCATGTTCTTTCACGGCGGCGCGGCTCTGGAAGGGATTCGATGCGTTCGCGTATCGACGTGGTGCGAATGCAAGAGTTCACGTCGTCGCGATACGACACGCTGACGAGTCTCTGGTTTGAGCGCTTCCCCATGGCGCGCAGTGGGTTGTCGGAGGGGCACACGTTGCGGGTGAGCGTGAATCTCACCTCGCTGTACACGTCCGATGCGGCACTCGTCACCCCGGCGGGAGAAGTCCTGGTGCTGCGGGGAGACGAGTATCGCGTCGAGCGGCTTAGGGCTGACGGCACGAAGCAGGGCGATGTACAGGTACCGGGAGCGCGTTATCCGCTGACGCGTGAAGAGCGAGAGCAGCTCGTTCAGTTAACGCGAGATCGGACCGCCAAGGGGACCGCGCATGCGCGACGACTGCTCCCAGCGGAGGTCATGATGCCACGCGTTGTTATCCAGGAACCGGACGAATGGCCGGCGCACAAACCGCTGTTCCTCCAAGGTGCTCGGATCAGCGACAACGGCCGGATTCACGTTCCGGTTTATTGCGTAGTGCCTGGGCGCCAATGCCTTGATCTGCTCGATGAGACTGGCTTCCGAGTGGTGCGCTATCGATTGCCAAGAAACGCACGATTTTTGACGGCGGACAATCAATACGTCTATCTCGCGCTGCGTGATGAGGATGGTCTGGAGACGGTAGCCGCGTATAGCGCGCGCTGAATCACATGTGACCTCCGCGCAAGGAAACGCGCTCAGTGCGCCTCGGTGGACACCCAAATCCGGCCACCAATGGACACCTGAAAACCGGCCACCACGCGTGACGCACTGAGACGTTGACGGCTGGACATCCCGATGGGGTGTTCTGGCCATGAGCAATGTCTTGGACGAATCCACACAGCAGCAGGTGAAGGCGTTGGGGCGACTGGGCTGGTCGCTGCGGCGCATCGAGGCGGCGACCGGTGTTCGCCGCGAAACGATCAGTGGCTACCTCAAGGCGGCCGGCATCGCCGTGCGGC
>JBGTFN010000185.1:0-8049 GCA_041747275.1 Gemmatimonadaceae bacterium
ATGCCGCCGCGGCCGCCGCCCACGGGGAGGGGAAGCATGCGTACGTGCAGCGCATGTTCAGCGACATCGCGCCGCGCTACGACCTGCTCAATCATGTCCTGTCGCTGAACATCGACAAGGCCTGGCGCAAGCGGGCGCTGCGGGCGCTCGACTGGACACGTGTTCCCGACGGCAACTATCTGGACCTGTGCGCCGGCACGCTGGACGTAGGCGCGATGCTGGTGCGACAAGCGGGCTTCTCAGGCCGCGTGATCGGAGCGGACTTCGCGGTACCAATGCTGCGTCATGGACTCGGCAAGGCGCCTCGCGAACGCCTCGCGCCTGTGGGCGCCGATGCGCTGGCGCTGCCGTTCGCCGACCACTCGCTCGATGGCGCGATCGTCGCATTCGGTATCAGGAACGTGGCCGATCTGGACGCCGGCCTGCGCGAAGTGCGGCGCGTGCTCAGGCCCGGAGCGCGTTTCGTCATTCTCGAGTTCAGCACGCCTCCGTCGCGTCTCGTGCGCGCGGGATACCATGCGTATTTCCATCATGTACTGCCCAGAATCGGTCGCCTCGTGAGTGGTCACGGCTCGGCATACACCTATCTCCCGATGTCCGTGGCAACGTTTCCGACCGAGCAGGCGCTCGCCGACCGTCTGCATCGCGCTGGTTTCGGCAGCGTGGCGTTCGAGCGTGTGAGTCTCGGCATCGCCGCGATTCATGTGGGAACTGCTACCGACGCCGTCTCTTCTACCTGACGTGTCATTGGATACCCTGTCCGCATTTATTGCCGAGATCGAAAAGGCCGGCGAACTGCATCGCATCACGGAGCCGGTGCGTGTGCACCTCGAGCTGTGCGAAATCGCCGACCGTGTGATGAAGATGCCGGGCGGCGGGCCGGCGCTGCTGTTCGAACATGCCGTTCTGCGAGACGGCACCCGCTCGGCGATGCCCGTTGCCATCAATCTGTTCGGGTCCATGCGGCGCATGTCGCTCGCGCTCGGCGTGGATGATCTGGACAGCGTGGGAGCGCGCATCACCGGACTGCTCGACCTCAAGGTGCCCGACGGGTTGATGGCGAAGCTTGGCTTCGCATCACGCCTTTTCGAAGTTGCGAAGTTTCCGCCGCGCACGAGCAGCGGCGGCACGCCGGCCTGTCAGCAGGTCGTGTGGCGCGGCGACGAGGTGGACCTCGACAAGCTGCCCATCATCACGTGCTGGCCGGAGGACGGTGGCCCGTACGTAACGCTCACGATGGTGATTTCGAAGGATCCGGCGCGAGGCATTCGCAACGTGGGAATGTATCGCGTGCAGCAACTCGGCAAGCGCGATGTCGCGATGCACTGGCAGCGTCACAAGACCGGCGCCGAGCACATGCGGCAGATGGCGGAACGCGGTGAGAAGATGCCCGTGTGCATTGCGGTGGGCGCCGATCCCGCGAGCATGTACAGTGCATCAGCGCCGCTGCCGCCGATGATCGACGAGTTCATCTTCGCAGGATTCCTGCGCAAATCGCCTGTCAAGCTGGTGAAGGCCGTGACGTGCGATCTCGAAGTACCGGCCGAAGCGGATCTGGTGATCGAGGGATACATCGACCCAGCCGAGGCACTGGTGATGGAAGGACCGTTTGGCGATCACACCGGCTACTACAGCGAGGCGGATCTGTATCCGCGCATGCACGTAACGGCGGTGACGATGCGCAAGCAGGCCGTGTATGCCACGACGATTGTCGGCAAGCCGCCGATGGAGGATTTCTATCTCGGTCATGCCACCGAGCGAATCTTCCTTCCGCTGCTCAAGCTCACGTGTCCGGAGATCGTGGATTACCACATGCCGGCCGAGGGCGGGTTCCACAATCTGGTGTTCGTGTCGATCGAGAAGCGCTACCCGGGACATGCTGACAAGGTGATGCATGCGCTCTGGGGCGCAGGGCTCATGTCGCTCGCGAAGGTGCTGGTGGTGGTGGACCACGACATCGATGTGCGCAACACGATGGAAGCGTGGTGGAGCGCGCTCAACAACATGGACCCCGAGCGCGACGTGCGCTTCACGATGGGACCCGTGGATGTGCTCGATCACGCAAGCCGTGCGTTCACGTACGGCAGCAAGATGGGCATCGATGCCACGCGCAAGCTGCCTGAGGAAGGCAGCACGCGCCCATGGCCGAAGATGATCAACATGGATGCCGATACGCAGGCGCGCGTGGATGCGATGTGGCCCAAGCTCAGGTTGCCGAGCACACCACGTCCGGGCGCGCGATGAAGCAACCCGCCGGAATGCCGCTTCCGCCGGGTGCTCGCGACGGACAGACGTTCGAGGGCGGTTCACTGCTCGTGCGTCTTGCCAACTTCGTGAAGCTGCCGCACACGGTGTTCGGGCTGCCGTTTGCGCTGGTCGGTGTGTGCTTCGCTACAGCCGTCGCGCCGGTCACCTGGTCGATGCTTGGCTGGGTGCTGGTGGCATTCACAGCGGCGCGCTTCGCCGGCATGGGCTTCAATCGTATCGTTGATCGTGACGTGGATGCGCTCAATCCACGCACCGCGATGCGTGAGATTCCGCGAGGTGCGCTTACTGTCGCACAGGCGACGACGGCAGTCGTCGTGATGAGCGTGCTGTTCGTGGTGGCGGCGTGGCAACTCAATCCGTTGTGTCTCGCACTGTCGCCGATCGCCCTGCTTTGGGTGCTTGGCTACAGCTATACCAAGCGCTTCACGCGCTGGTCGCACCTGTGGCTGGGACTTGGGCTCGGCATCTCCCCGGTGGGGGGGTACCTCGCCGTCACCGGCGCGTGGAGTGATCCGGTCTGGATGTTGTGCGCGCTGTCGCTGGCCGTGATGACATGGACGGGCGGCTTCGACATTCTCTACGCATTGCAGGATGCCGAGTTCGACAAGCGGAATGACCTGCACTCGCTGCCATCGTCGATCGGCGTGCGCAAGGCAATCACGGTAGCGCGTGCACTTCATGTGGTGACCGTGGTGTGTCTTGCGGCGGTGATCGCATCGGATCCGTTGCAGCTGACGGCGCAGAGTGACGCTCGCTTGGCGCAGGCGCTGCTCTGGTTCGGAGTGACCGTTGCAGCGGCATTGCTCGTATGGGAGCACCGACTCGTGAAGGCCGACGACCTGTCACGGCTCGACGCGGCCTTCTTCACGATGAACGGCATCATCTCGATGCTTTTTTTCGCGTGCGTGCTCGCGGCCACGCTGCTGTCGCGCGCTGCGCTCTCCGCGACACTCGCGACGCGTAGTGCGCTCGCGGTGGCGGGCATTTGAACAGGCATCCCGTCGTGCTCGCGATCACCGGCGCGAGTGGTGCGCCGTATGCGGTGCGATTGCTGCAGGCGCTCGTCGCGCTGCGCGTCCCGACGTGGCTTATCGTGTCCTCGCATGGATGGAGACTGCTGGAGACTGAATGCGGCGTCCCGGATCTCGCAGCGCTGCGCGAGCACGCCGGTGCTGACGCGTTCGATGCGAATGTCCGTGTCTTCGACGACAACGATCGAGGCGCACTACCGGCTTCCGGTTCGGCTCGCACGTCGGGCATGATCGTGTGTCCGTGCAGCATGGGCACGGTGAGCGCGATTGCGCACGGCACGTCACGCTCGCTGGTGGAACGCGCCGCCGATGTGACACTCAAGGAACGTCGTCGACTGCTGCTCGTGCCCCGTGAAACTCCGTTGTCGCTGGTGCACCTGGAGAACCTCACCGCGGTGACACGCGCCGGTGCTGTTGTGCTGCCTGCCGCGCCCGGTTTTTATCATGCGCCGCAGGCGATCAGCGACCTCGTGGATTTCGTCGTCGCGCGGGTGCTGGATCAGTTCGATATTGAACACACCGTTGGCCGACGCTGGGGCGACGACACATGACATCACTGGCAAGGGCGAAGGTATGACACCGGTTCCAATGGAAGGGCGGGGCGCCGAGCAGATCGTGATCGGCCTGATCTCCGACACGCATGGCCTGCTGCGTCCTGAAGTCTTTACCGCACTCGCGGGCGTGAGTGAGATCCTGCACGCAGGCGATGTGGGCGCCAACGACCTGCTCGTCGAACTCGGCACGATCGCACCAACGCGCGCTGTCTACGGCAACACCGACGAACCGGGTCGCCCGGATCTGCAGCAGCGACTGGAACTCATGATTGGCGGGATTCGCGTGCTGGTCACTCATGGCCACGAGTTGGGTGTACCGACGCCCGAGAAGCTCGTCGCTGCCAATCCCACGGCTGAAGTGATTGTATATGGGCACACGCACAAGCCAATGGTTACGCGAGTCGGGGATACGCTAGTGGTGAATCCAGGCGCCGCAGGGCCACGCCGCTTCGAGCTCGTTCCGAGCGTGGCGCGGCTGAGCATCGCGCGCGGCGGGGCCAAGGTGGAGATTGTGCCGCTGTAGCAGTGGCGCTCAGCCCCGCTGACAACACATCATGCGACCGCCCTGCCGACAGCGTTCACGCCTGCAGACTCTGACTCGCCAGCAGCTCACGCACCGTTGGCGCCGTGCGCAACTGCTCCTCCGCGCGAGTGCGGAACCAGTGTTCCAGTAGCGTAAGTTCCTCGAGCGCATCTACCGTCAGTGCCGTGGCCCGCGCCGGAGGCCGTGCCTCGAGTGTGAGCAGGCGGTCCATCGCGTCTTCGTCCGTCATGCAGGCATCGGACAGGACACGTCCCTCGCGCACGAGGTACACGCGGTCCGCTCCAGAGACACTCGACGCGCGATACGCAAATGACGGACGTCGCAGCGCTTCCCGCACGCGCGCGAGTTGCGCGTTCAGCGTCTCGAGCGCAGCAAGACGATCACGCAGCCAGCCGGCCCGCTCGAACGAGAGCTGAGCGCTCGCCACGGCCATCTCCCGTTCGAGCGCAACTTGCGGCTCGTTGCCTTCACCGTCGATGAATCGCTGAGCGCGTGCGAGCTGTGTGCGGTACTCCTCGTGGGTGCAGGCTGCCACGCAGGGACCGAGGCAACGACGCGTTTCGTATCGGTGACAACCCGGTGTGCGAGCGTAGCGTGCGTCGTCGGCAAAAAAGTCGCCGCTGTCCCTCAGCACCATGGGAATGCGATCGGCGCAGTCGCGCAGGCCGAGCGCATCATTCAATACACGAACCGCTGAAACGAGCGGCGCTCGATGTGCAAACGGCCCGATCACCGTCGCGCCCGCACCCGCTCGCGAACCCGCCGCAGTGCTGGCGCGCTGTACGCGCAAGCGAGGCACTGGCTCCCGCCGCACGACAATCACCCACCACCGATCAAGCGGTCGCGCACCGCGCGAGTTGTATGTCGGCAAGTGCGCACGGATCAGACGCGCCTCGCGCAGCAACGCCGCAAACTCATTGGGCGCGACCTCCCACTCGATATTGGCAGTTTCGCGCAACATGCGCGCGTGTCGGTGCTCGGGCCAGGGCAGCCGGAAATAGCTCAGCAGACGCGTACGCAGTCGTCGAGACTTGCCCACGTACAGCACGTCACCTCGCGCACCGACCATGCGGTACACACCCGGCACATTCTGCGCATCTCGCCGCACCAGTTCACGAAGCGGTGACACATCGAGCCTCGTAGCCGACTCGAGAAAAGAGAGCTGCGCCGACGATGTGGCGCGAGAGAGGAGGCGGGGGCCGAACATATGCCGAAAATAGGTGGAAACAACAGCACGCACAAGCCTACGTCAACGACTACGTAACCCGACCTATCGCCCGGCCGTAAGTTCATCTGCCAGTCTTGGAGCCACAGATCGTCAAGGTCTCCCACCGATCCCTTCACTCGCGAAGCTGCATGATTTTTCGTCCTGACGTGCCATCCATGCTTCAGCCGGAACAGCGGCTTGCTCTCGCGCCAGCCTGGCGCAGCGAGCGCCTAACGCGCGTGCAGCTCGCGTCTGTCGCCGGTGTGCTTCCGGATACGGTGCGGACCTCGCACGAAGTAGAGACGATGATTGCCGCCGCGAGCCCCGGATTTCGCGTTCGCTCCGGTATTCTCGAAGCGCGCACCGGCATTGTGGCGCGGCGCGTGGCATCTCCCGATCAGCAGTGCTCCGATCTCGCCGTGCTGGCCGCCCGCGATGCCCTGCGGCAAGCCAATGTCACGGTTCACGAGATCGACCTTCTGATCTTTGCCGCGGCCGGCCAGGACCTTATCGAGCCGGCTACAGCGCACATCGTCCAGCACAAACTCGGCACCAATTGTCAGGTG
The DNA here is from genome assembly GCA_041747275.1 of Gemmatimonadaceae bacterium. Lineage (GTDB taxonomy): Bacteria > Gemmatimonadota > Gemmatimonadetes > Gemmatimonadales > Gemmatimonadaceae > JAABRT01. The sequence continues at coordinate 6,171 of JBGTFN010000185.1, forward strand.
CTCGATGTCAAGAACGCCTGCAATTCGTTTCTCAACGGTTTGCAGGTTGCCGAAGCGCTGATCCAGACCGGTGCGGCGAGCAATGCGCTCGTGGTGACGGGAGAAATCTGCTCGCGCGCGGTGCGGTGGGATGTGCGCGATGCAGACGAGTTCCGCCGCTACTTCCCGAGCTATACCATGGGCGACGCGGGTGCGGCAGCTGTGCTCACGCCCGCCAGCGATGCGCGCGGACTGCGATACAGCAAGTTCGCCGCACGCAGTGCGCACTGGCAGCTCGCTACCGTTCCGTACGGCGGATCTATGCACCCTCGCGGAGACGAGTTCGCGTATCTGCATGGCGACGGCCCCGCGCTCAAGGATGCATTCGTCGCCAATGGTCCGGAAATCCTGCACGACATGCTGCATGATGCGCAGGTGACCTTCGACGACATCGATCACATCTTTGTGCACCAGGTGGGTGTGCCGTATCACGCCGAGATGCTTGCCGCCACGGGCATTCCCATACAGAAGGTGCGCGGCACGGTCTCCGAGTACGGAAACATTGCCGCCGCGACCATACCGGTGGCCCACGCGCTCGCCGTTGCCGAAGGCACCGTGCAGTGCGGGGATCGCGTGATGTGGCTCGGCATGGCCAGTGGCATCAGCGTCGCGCTCTTCATCATTGACGTGTGAACCACGTGACCGCGCGCGCCGACGAGACGAACTTCTTTGTGGTCGTGCCCTGCTATAACGAGGAGACAGGCATGACGGCCACGTTGCACGCGCTTGCGAATCAGACCGATCGAGCGTTCACGCTGGTGTTCGTCGACAACGGCAGTACGGATCGCTCAGTTGCCATGGCGACAGGTTTTGCGCGAGAAGCGCCATTCCCCGTCGAAGTGATTCATGAACGCGAGAAGGGCACCGGCGTGGCGTCCGACACCGGATTTCGCCACGCGATTGCACGCGGCGCAGTCTGGATTGCACGCACCGACGCTGACTGCCTGCCGACGCCCGACTGGATTGTGCGGATCAAGCAGGCGCTGGTGCACGACAATCTCGAGTTCGTGGCAGGGCGCATCGTACCACGCGCAGATGAAATGCTGTCGGTGCGGGAGCGAATCGTGCTGCCGATCATGATTGCGCTGGCCGAACGGTACGGCCGGTACACGCGACGGGGTCCGCAGTTCAAGTATCCGTACTTCATGGCAGCCGGAAACAATCTCGCCATCAGCGCCGAGTTGTACCTGAACGCACGTGGCTTCCCCCGCACAGCGATTGAGCACGCGCACGAAGACCGCGAGCTCTCCGAACGGGTGCGCACGCTGACAGCGCGCGCAGAGGTACGCCGAAACATCGTGGTTTTCAACTCAGTGCGCCGTGTTCGCGCATACGGCTTCGTGAATGTGCTGCGCTGGTATCGCAATCACGGCTATCGTCCGGCCGTGGTGGACGTGCGATGAGCGCGCCGGTGCGAGTGATGGCCGCGCCGGCGTCGCCCCAAGCCGATGTGCCCTGTGGGCCGCCTCCCTCGCGGCGATTCACCTGGCACGAGCGTCGCGTGAACTTCGCGGCGCATCCGGTGGCGTGGCCCGCGGCGTGTGCGATCCGGCACCTCGGCCGGGTGGTGCGCGTGCCCGGGCTGGGTATCGTGATCAACGATGCGATCATTGCTCATGATGTGCTGACGCGCGACCGCGACTACACCAAGCGTGGACCCGGGTCGATCGCCGACGTGATGACGGAGGCGTTCGGTTCCCACGCGCTGGCCAACATGGACGGTGACGCACATCGCGCACTTCGGCAGCGGCTCGGGCCGCTGGCCAGCGCGGCGCAGGCGGAACAGTGGCTGCTCGACGCCCGCGCTCCGTTCGACCACGCCGTGGAGGCGCTGCGCATC
>JBGTFN010000186.1:0-6068 GCA_041747275.1 Gemmatimonadaceae bacterium
GCCAACACCAATCCGAGAAGGAACGCGAGGCTCATGCGTTCTTTCGCCGCAAGACGATGCGGAGTGGACTGCCGGTGAACGGGAAGGTTTCGCGGAAGCCGTTGTGCAGAAATCGGATGTAATGCTCCACAACGAGATCCGGATGATTGCCGAACACCGCAATTGTCGGCGGCGCGACTTCCACCTGCGTGGCGTAGTTGAGCTTGACCTCGAGGCCGGCCTGCTGCGGCGGCTGGCGACGCGCGAGCAGTTCGCCCAGCCGATCGTTGATCTCGCTGGTGGAGATGCGCGTGTTGCGCGCTGCATCCACTTCCATGACCATGTCGAGAATCTTGTTGACGCGCTGGCCAGTGAGCGCGGACGTGAACAGGAACGGCACATGCCCCAGAAACGGCGCCTTCTCGACAATCGACTTGCGAAACTTGTCGGCGCTCTTGTCACCCTTCTCGGGATACAGGTCCCACTTGTTCACCACGAGAATAAGGCCACGACCCGCTTCCCATGCGAGTGTGGCAACCTTGAGGTCCTGATTGTGAATTCCGTCGACGGCATCGACGAGCAGCACGCAGATATCAGCGCGATCGATCGCCTTGCGCGTGCGCAGCGTGGCATAGAACTCGATGCCTTCGTCCACCTTGCTCTGGCGACGTAAACCTGCCGTGTCGACAAAGATCAGGTCGCGCTCATGATATCGCATGGGCGTGTCGATGGAGTCGCGCGTGGTGCCTGCCTCGTCGGCAACAACCAGCCGTTCTTCCTTGAGAATGCGGTTGATGAACGATGACTTGCCGACATTGGGTCGACCGATGACGGCCACGCGCAGCGCGTCGGGTACCTCTTCGGGTGCTTCGGGAATGCGCTTGACCACTTCATCGAGCAGGTCACCCGTGCTCGTGCCGTTGCGCGCAGACACGGGAATCGGATCGCCCGCGCCAAGTTCGTAAAACTCGTACCAGTTTGCATCGCGCGCGTCGTCGACCTTGTTGACAACGAGCACCCACGGCTTGCTCGCATCGCGCAGCAAGTCGAGCACTCGCCGATCGCTCGGATGCAGTCCAGCCTTCGCATCGACGATGAGCATGAGCAAATCGGCTTCGTCGATCGCGGTGAGCACTTGCTTGCGGATCTCGAGATCCATGGGCACGTGCGGATCGTCCGTCAGCCCGCCGGTATCGACAATCCAGAAGTGACGACCAGCCCAGTCGGTCTGGGCGAAGTGACGGTCGCGCGTGGTGCCAGCTTCCTCGCTGACGATGGCACTGGTGCCACCGACGATGCGATTGAACAGCGCAGACTTGCCTACATTCGGGCGCCCCACGAGCGCTACGACGGGAAGACTCATGCAGCCGGCCGCATAGTGCAGCTGCCTTCCGGCACCAGCGCGTCGATGAAATCGTACGACGGATACACAGGCATCGGGAAACTCTCACGCACAATCACAAACGGCTCGTCGTCAAGAAAGAGGCCGTCGTCATTGATGCACTCGGCCGGAATAAGAGCGAGATCGAGGTCGTGACGACCGTCGAGCGCTCGGCGAATGTCCGCACCAACCAGCAATCCCGCCGTGGTGGTGGTGGGACCGAACAGCGAGTTTTCGGCGACGATCAGTTCGAACGTGGCGCCCGTGCGCTCGGCCAGCTGATCCAGCAGCTCGGGCATGAGCGGCGCCATGGAGACACCTGTGACCACGCCAATGCGCTGGCCGTCGAGGCGCGGCAGTTGATCGAGGCCGCGTGCCACGCGCTGCCGCAATGACGCTACCGCGCCAACGCCGTTTTCGATCTGCTGGAACTCGCCGTAGAAATCGGCATCTGGTAGCTCGCGTCCGGCCAGCAGATAGAGTTCATCCGAGCCGGAAACCCAGCGCTCACCGCGTTCCGCGATCGCACGTTGCGCCCATCGCTCGACATGATCGAGCAGCGCACCGGCGTTGACCGCGTCCATGGACTTGCCGGTGTAGAGATGCGAGAACTGCGTCAGCCCCACTGGCACGATCGCCACGGACATCATGGCCTCGCCAAGGTTCCAGAGATCGCGCAGCGATTCCTCGAGCACCTCGCCGTCGTTGAGACCGGGCACTATCACCATCTGACCGTGGAAGCTGATGCCGCCCTCGGCCAGTCGTGTGAGTTGATCGACGATGTTGGGGACGCGCGGATTGTTGAGCAGCACTTTGCGTGCTTCCCACGGCGTCGCGTGCACGGAGACATACAGCGGCGAGAGGCGATACTCGAGAATGCGCTGAATGTCCTTTTCCTTGACGTTGCTCAGCGTGGCGAAGTTGCCGTAGGCGAACGACAGTCGGTAATCGTCGTCGCGAATGTAGAGCGGCTTGCGCAGCCCCTTGGGCAGCCCTTCGATGAAACAGAACTCACAGCGGTTCGCGCAGCGCCGGATAGTGGGCGGCGCGAGCACGACGCCCATGACGTCGTCAGCATCGCGCTCGATGTCGTACTCGACTTCGCTGCCATCGGGCAGGCGCGCGGCAATGACGAACGCCTCATCCGCCGTAAGGAACTCCCAATCAAGGAAGTCCTCCAGCGGGCGGCCGTTGACGGCGAGCAGTTCGGTCCCGGGCTCGATACCGATTGCGTCGGCGATGCTTTCGGGCTGGACAGCGGTGACACGAACCATGCGAACGAAGGCCAGGCGATTCAAAGACAGAACAGAACGGGGGCCGAGACCGCGACGCGGCCTGCCCCCGCTTGAGATGGATGCCAAACCCAGCGCATCCGATGTGAGAAAGTCTACGAAGTCACCGACCCGAAGTCAAGCAATAACATGGACTTCGGGCACATTGCCTGCCGCTGATTCGAGCCCACAGCGCCCCGCGACGCTGACTCATCGAGCTCAGTTCACCGGGCTCCCGTCACGGGACAGAACAATCGGCTCGCCCAGCCCCAGCGCCTTGAGACGGCGCAGCTGCGTACGAGCGTCGCCGACCACCAGCCAGATCATGCGCTCCGGGTCGAGGTACCGGTTGGCCAGCGCCCGTACGCCCGCGACGTCCATGTCGCGAACGACCTGCTCGCGCTGCAGCACATAGTCGGCCGGGAATCCGTAGGCGCTCATGTTACCGAGCAGCCCGAGCTTGGCACCCAGCGTTTCAAACGCCCCGGCATTGGCGCGCAGCAGGTAGCTCTTGGTCGCCTCGAGATCCTCCGCATCGAACTCCGGGCCGTGCCGCTCGATGATGCCCTTGATGGCCTGCAGCGCTTCCAGCGTTACGTTGGCGCGCACCGACGACGAAATCTGAAATGGCCCGGCAATCTCGGTTCCCTGAAAGCCGGAGCCGATGCCATAGGTGTATCCACGCTGCTCGCGCAGCACCTGAGTGAGCGTTGATGCAAAGCCGCCTCCACCCAGCCGGAAGTTCATGACCGTTGCCGGATAGAAGTCCGCTTCGGCGGCCGCGAGCGCCGGATACCCGACGCGCAGCACCGATTGACTGGCGTTCGGGACGTCCACGAAATAGAGGCCCGCTCGCTGCGGTGTCCACGTCGGCGGGGCAGGAAACGCAGGCGCCGTTCCTTTCCACTCATTGCCGAGCCGACCGATGGCGCGCTCGACTTGCGCCTGGCTCACCGCACCCGTGACATGAAATGCCGCGACGGACGGCTTGAGTACGGTTGCGTGGTACAACCGCAGGTCCGCTATCGTGATGGCGTCCACGCTTGCAAGCGTACCCTGAGGATTTTCCGCAAGCACGTGACCGTCGTAAAGCAGTCGCTGGAAGACATCGCCGGCCACGGACACCGGGCTGGCAGCGCGCTGACGCAACGCGTTGCCAACGCGCTGCTGCGCCAGTACGAACTCTGCCGAGTCGAAACGTGGCTCAAGCATGATTTCCTGCACGAGCGCCATTGTCGAACCAAAGTTGCGCGCCAGCGTGCTGCCGCGGATTGTGAAGCGTTGTCCGCTTGCCGAGACATTGATTGTTGCGCCCAACATGTCGATAGCTGTCTCGAGTTCCGCTGGCGTCCGGCGTGCGGTGCCCGCGGTCATGCTCTCGGCCAGCAAGTTGGCCACACCGACGCGTCCCGGCGTTTCAAAGAGTTGTCCGCCGCGCATGCTCAGTTCGAACTGCACAAGCGGCACTTCATGATCCTCGATACCGAACACGGGTAGTGCGTTGGACAGCTCGGTGCGCCACACAGTCGGGGCTTTCAGCGACGGCGAGGGTCCGAACGATGGCTCTATCGAACGGTCGAAGCTCGAGGCGGTTTTCACTTCGCCACGCGAGATCTTGCCAATCTCGGCTTCGGCCCCGATCACGATGGGTTCCTCCACCACCGACGCTCTGGTTGATCCCGACACAGCGAGCCGCGCCTGTCCCTTGGGCACGAAGCTGGTGACGACGTGGTGCTTGCCCTTGACGTACTCGTTGTAGACGCGCATCACGTCGGCGTCAGTTACAGCCAGCGTGCGCCGCAAGTCTTCCTCCGCGAAACCCGGATCCTTGGCGAAGATGTTGTACTGCGCGAGCTGAAAAGCCTTGCCGATGACCGACGAAAGGCCGGCATAAAATGACCGTTCGTATCCCGCCTTGACGCGCTGAAGTTCTGACGGCGAGACGCCCTCCTGTTCGAAGCGCGCAAAGGCCAGTTGCTGGGCTGCGGCAACGCTGTCCAGGGGCATGTCGGCGAACGCTCGCACGTTGATGCTCCAGCTTCCGGCCAGCTCGGCGCTGCTTTGCCCGGCGCTCACCGATGGAGCAACTTTTGTTTCTTCCACCAGGACCTTGTAGAAGGGTGACGACTTGCCGTCGGTCAGCAGCTCGGCCAGCACATTGAGTGCGTACTGATCGGGGTGATAGAGGGGCACGGTGGGCCACGTCGCCGTGAGCAACGGAACGCGCGCCAGGTTGTCCTCGTGCATGAGGCGCGGCGTATCGGTCAGTACCACGGTCGGTGGAGTCGGCGTCTCGGGCATGGGCGCGGACGGAATCTCGCCGAAGTACTTCTCGATCCAGGCTTTGGTTTGTGCAACATCGATGTCGCCCGCAACGACCAGTGTCGCGTTGTTGGGACCATACCACTTGCGATGAAAATCCACGACATCCTCGAGCGTGGCGCTTTCGAGATCGGCGAGTGAGCCGATCACCTGCCATTTGTACGGATGGCCCTCAGGATAGAGCGCCTGATCAACCACATAGCTGTTGTGCCCATACGGCTGGTTGTCGACACCCTGACGCTTCTCGTTCTTCACCACCTGCTTCTCCTTCGCCACCACCGATTCCGTCACGGTGTTGATGAAGAATCCCAGTTTATCCGCTTCGGCCCAGAGCGTCTTTTCGAGACCATCGGTTGGCACGACCTCGAAATAGTTTGTGCGGTCGGTGCTGGTTGACCCGTTCGTGGAGCTACCCACGCGTGTCATCAGTTGATCGAGTCCACCCGGGCCGAGGTTCTCGGAGTCGAGGAAAAACAGATGCTCGAACAGATGCGCAAATCCGGTCTTGCCCGGAACCTCGCGCGCCGAGCCGACATGGAAGGTCATCGCAACGGCCGCGATCGGGTCGGAGCGATCAACATGCAGGATGACATCGAGTCCGTTCGCCAGCTCGTAGCGCTCAAACGCGATCGCCACGCTTGTCACCGAGTTGACGGCGGGCGACGTGCCGCGCGCGCACGCGCCCACGAGAAGTGTCGCGGCGAGCAGTGCGAACGTGACGATTCCCTGGCGCGTGAGTTGACGCTGAGACGAACGACGCGGGGATTGGTGATGCATCGAAACTCCGGATGGGTGAGGTAGTGGTGGCACTACGCGCGGTACGACGATCCGACGCCGGTGTTGAAGAGCACGACATCTGCCTCTCGCGCGACCTTGCCCTCGCGCAAAAGAACCTCGAGCACGGCGAGCGCGCAGCCGCCTTCGGGCGCGGCATCGATGCCCGTGGATTCAGCGAGTCGACGAGTGGCGACTCGCATGGTGCCATCGTCCACGCTCGCAGCCTGGCCATTCGTTTCGCGCAGGATGCGCAGCAGAATGCGATCGCCAAGCGGCGTCGGTACGCGCAGTCCGCTGGCATATGTCTCGGGGTTCATCCACGGGTCGGCGTGGTCGGC
>JBGTFN010000187.1:0-1816 GCA_041747275.1 Gemmatimonadaceae bacterium
GCGCTGGGGCGATTGGCGCGTGCTGGTGGGAGCGGAACAGCTCCCGGTGCGTGCTGCGATCGCGGTGGTGCTGCCCAGCCGGACGTCCATGAGTCGTGTGGACGGGGTGTCAGGAGCTCGCGGTCTACGTGGTGGCACCGCCCACCGACGTGCCGTCGAAGCCTGGACGATTGGCGATGCGCCCGCGTCGGCGCGTCTGGCGGTGGGCGTGTCGCACGCGATGGGCGATTCAGCGGGTCTCGTGTCTTCGTCCGAGATCGCGGGAGCGGTGGATGGGAGCGCGCTGCTCACAATAGGCGGTGGAATCACGGGCTGCGCACAAGACAGCGCGCCGCGTGACCTTGTTCGCGATACCGCGCGTGATCGACGTCTTGCCGTGGGTATCCGTGCGGACGGTGCGCTGATCTTCGTGATTGCGCACTTCGACGGAATAGGTGAGCAGTCGGCACTGGCCCGACTCGGCCCCACGCTCACGGAGCTGGGCATGCTGTTGCATGCGCTCGGTGCACAGCGCGGGATACAACTCAGTGCGGGCGGTGCCGCACAGTTGCTTGTCCGAGAACGCAACAGTGGTGAAGAGCGCCGGTGGCATGGAACGCAGGCGACTGCCTACGGTCTGCTGGTGGAAAGCGCAGGCAACGCACCGCGCGTCGAAGCTGGGGACCTGGTCACGCCGCCATAGCGATCTGCTCTCGCGCGTCCTCCGACTAACTTGCGGTATGAGCATTGCCGGCCTGCGCAAGGAATACCGGCTCGCCTCTCTTGGTGAGCACGAAGTGGACGTTGACCCGATCGTGCAGTTCGAGCGCTGGTTTGCCGACGCCCGCGATGCGGAGTGCAGCGAGCCGAATGCCATGACGCTCGCCACCTGCACGCCCGACGCATATCCGTCGGCACGCATGGTGCTGCTCAAGGGCGTGGACGCGCGCGGTTTTGTCTTTTTCACGGATTATCGCAGCCGCAAGGGTCAGGAGCTGTCGGACAATCCGCACGCCGCGCTCTGTTTCTTCTGGCACGAACTCGAACGGCAAGTCCGTGTCAGTGGTGCGGTGCAGCGCATCGCACGCGACGAATCGCTGGCGTACTTCACGTCGCGCCCGCACGGTTCCCGCATTGGGGCGTGGGTCTCGCACCAGTCGCAGGTGATCGCCTCGCGCGAGATGCTGGAGCAACAGGTTGCCGAGGTGTCGGCGCGCTTTGCCGATGACCAGGTGCCGCTCCCGGAGCACTGGGGCGGATTTCGCGTGATTCCCGACGAGATCGAGTTCTGGCAGGGACGTGAGAGCCGACTGCACGATCGCATCGCGTACGCGCGCACGGGCGGCCGGTGGGTGACGCGGAGGCTCAGTCCATGAGTACGGCCTGGCGTCTCGTGCTCGCAGGCGGTCTGCTCGTATCGCTGGTGCACTGCGCAGCCGCACCAGACGTCGAATCATCGCAGTTGGCAGCAACTGCTCCCGCGCGCGCATGCCCCGCGATTACCGCGGTCACGTGGCAGCCGGAGACGCCGGTTGCAGGTTCGCTGTTTCAGCTGCGCATAGCACCGGTTTCGGCCGATGACATCGAACAGATCACCACTGCGCGCATGGCCGGTGAGCCGCTGCATTTCCGCGTACAAGGAGACACCGCGACTGCGTTCGCGGCCGCGCCGGTAGACTCGGGCAGCGGACTGTCGCTCGACCTGCTCTGTGCTGATGGCACCCGCGCCGCGCTTCGTGTGCCGACGTCCGGCGCCGAGTATCCGCTGGAACGGCTGCGCGTGGCGCCACGCTTTGGAGCGCGACCGGATTCCGCACTCGCCGCGCGCCAGCGTCGC
>JBGTFN010000188.1:0-7167 GCA_041747275.1 Gemmatimonadaceae bacterium
ACGGCCGAGATACAGCTCGAGCAGCCGCACGAGGATCGCTGCTTGCTCCGGCCGGAGTTCGGTCACACGGATGCCAACTGGCGACAGCGGGTCCACGCGCGCGGCATTGCCGGTCACGATGTCGCTCGGTGCTGCTGCCGCGATAATCGCGCTGCCTCGCTGGCGCTCATTGAGTGAGAGCACGAGCTCACGGCTGCGCGGACATTTCTTTGAGCGGCAGTCCCCGACGCTGTCGAGGCACGAAGTGCCAGTTGAGTCGTTCGGCATCGTTGAACGCAAACAGTGCCTTCGTACGTTGCGCTGGATCGAGGCTGAGAAGAAACGCATCCGCCGCCTGCCGCAGCGCGACAGGTGCATCGTCGTACGCCGCCGCCGCCGGTTCGTGCTCTGTCTGGGCCACGAGAACCGCCGAACCGGTGAGCACGCCCGCGACCGTCACGAGCACGATGAGGGGAACGGCCCATCTGCCACTCTTCATGGCCTGCCTCCGGAGCGAACTCCACATGCGTGATAACTCTGTTGTCACGAGCAAGGGAAAGGTGCAGCGCTTCGTACCTACGCCGGCGGCAGCTCCTCCACATACGCGATCATTCGCCGCCGCATCGCTTCGTCCGGCAGACGGCCCATTGCCGCGCCCAGATTGTCGACCATGTTCGCGGCGCGACTCGTGGCCGGCGTGATCACCGTGACCCGCGGGTCGGCAGCGACAAACTTGAGAAAGAACTGAGCCCAGCTGTTCGCATCGAACTCGCGCGCCCACTCGGGCACCGCACGGCCCGCAACGCGATTCCACAAGCGCGTCCGGCCAAACGGCATGTAAATGATGACGCCTATGCCCCGGTCCGCCGCGACCGGCAGGATGCGTTCCTCAATGCTACGGTTGTCTATGGCGTAGTCAATGCCGATGAAGTCGACCGGTTCGCTGCGCATGATGCGCTCCATCTCCTCGTACTGCGGCTTGGACGTGCTGGTCACACCGATGTAGCGAATCCGACCTTCGCTCTTCAGCTTCTTGAGCAGGCCGAGCTGCGTCGGAACATCAACCGGGCCGTGCACCTGAATCAGATCGATGGGACGCTTGCGCAGTCGGCTGGACGACGTCTCGATCTGCTGGCGTGCGCGCGCTGGATCCGCCGGCGTGTTCGGGCCTTGCGCCACGTTCATTTTGGTCGCCCAGAACACGCGATCGGTAATACCGAGCTCCGACGCAATGTCGCCCGCGACCTGCTCGGACGCACCGTAACCCGGCGCGGTGTCGAAAACGGAGGCACCGCGTTCCGTCAGTGTGCGCAGCACCTCGCGCAATGCGGAGTAATCCTCGCTACGGGCCACCTGCGAGAAGGTGGCGGAGCTGCCAAGGCCGATCATGGGCAGTCGCTCTCCGCTGGACGGTACGGCCCTGGTGATGAGTTCGTTCGCGCGAAGAGCGGAGAGCAACCGAGGGTTCAAAGTGAGCGCGGCGCCAGCACCCGCAGTGAGGCCGAGCCATTGGCGTCGGTTCATCATGGTGTCTCCAGAGCTGTCGGTGGTGTGCCATGGGTAGAGTTCGCCACGATTGCATCGCCGTGCTCATACTCCAAGTGTGAAGGTACGAAGACAACGGTCGAAGGTACGAAACGCAGAGAGATGGGTACGACCGCTCGCCTAGCGTCTGCGCGCTCGGCTCAGCTCTCCTTTCCTATAATGAGATGAAGATTGTGGCAATAGCCGCAGTCTACTCCGAGGTGCGTCGACTTCCTGGGCGTCAGGTCAACGTGATCGTCATGTCGAATCGCGCGTCGCCGTTGGCTGAGCAGATGGCGGCCAGACTGATGGCGCACTCGTTGCGCTTTGCCAAGACGCCTTGATCAGCCACGTGCACCGGCTGCACATCGTAGCCGTATAGTCTTGACCAAATTGGTCAAGTCGCATAATCTTCGCTTCATGCCACCCCGCAAGCCCACCAAGAGCACCGCGCGCGAACCCGTCGCGCTCTACGACGCCAAGACGCACCTGTCGTCGCTGGTCGATCGTGCGCACGCGGGTGAGGAGTTCGTGATCACCAAGTCCGGTCAACCGATGGCGCGTCTTATGCCGCTCGAGCAGCGTCGCGCGGATCGCGTGCCGGGGCAGGGCAAGGGCCGCTGGCGTGTGGCTGCCGATTTCGATGGCTCGCTTCCTGACGACATGCTGGACGCGTTCGAAGGGCGCTGATGCGCCTGCTGCTCGACACACATGTCGCCGTGTGGTGGGACATGGGCGTATCGCTCTCTCCGCTGGCGATGCAATCCATCCGCGACGCCGATGAGGTCTACTTGAGTGCCTCCTCGGCGTGGGAAATCGCCATCAAAAGGGCACTTGGCAAGATCCACTCCGATCGTTCCCTCGGAGAACTGTGCGCTGACTCGGGTTTTCTCGAACTGCCCGTGCTCATGCGTCACACCGATGCGTTGCTCTCCCTGGAACCACTGCACCGCGATCCGTTTGATCGTCTGCTTGTGGCTCAGGCGGTGCAGGAGCAGCTCGTGCTCGTCACTCGCGACGAGATGATCATGCGATATCCGGTAGCGACGCTGCGCGCCTGATACGTGGTTGGCGCCAGCGTCGATCTCCACCGCCGTCGTGGTTGACGCTCGGATAACTCAGGTGTCGCGCACCGGGACGAAGGTGGGGACGAGCGGTGAAACTATCTCGCGTGAGCAGAGCGTACCGGCTCAAGGGCCGTGGCGGAGTCGCAGCAAACGCTCCCGCGATTCTCACCGTCCAACTTGAGACGTCCCGCCACCACCCCTTCCGCTCGAGAGCCCGACAATGCGAATCCTGATGAATGATCTGCGGCACGCCTTGCGCGCGCTGCAGCGGTCGCCCGGCTTTCTGGTCATCACCGTGGGCACGCTGGCGCTCGCGATCGGATCGGTGGTCGCAATGTTCAGCGTCGCGATGGAGCGACTGGTGCAGCGTTCACTCGCGCCACTCTCCTTCACGATGATGCTGCTGATCTTCGTCGCGACACTCGCACTGTTGCTCGGCGCCGTCGGACTGTACGGCGTGCTATCGCAACTTGTAGCGCAGCGTACGCGCGAGATTGGTGTGCGCATGGCGCTCGGCGCCACAGCCGGTCGCGTGCAGCAGATGATCGTGAGCCAGGGCGTTCGCATCCTGCTCGTCGGTATCGTCGTGGGCTGCGTGCTGGCGTTCGCGTCCACACGCGTGCTCGAGGCGCTGCTGTTCGGTGTGAGTACCGTCGATCCCTGGATGTTCGGGGCGATGGCGTCGTTCCTGCTCGCGGTGGGTATGGCGGCAAGCTGGATCCCGGCACGGCAGGCGAGTCTGGTGGATCCGCTCGTGGCGATGCGGGGCGAGTAGTACGCCGCAGACTGACTGTCGCAGTGTCAACGACGCGAAGCACCCAGCATCACCGGCTGCGTCCACGCGCGCTCCCCATTCGACTCGAGCACGCGCGCCCGCACATAGCTCTCGTCACCGCGAAAGCGATACGTCGCAGGGCTCTCGAGTGATTCATGCAGTATTGCGCCGTTGCGTCCGATGAACTGAATGCGATACTTGCTCCACGCGGTTTCGCGCACCGTCAGCGTCATCGAACTGTCGGTCACTACGTAGTCGTTCAGCTCGACGCCGGTGGACGAGTAGAAATCACCGCGCTCCATCGCCTCGACGATCGCGCGCGGCGCGAGCGTGTCTGCACGCACATACACCCAGCCCTTGCCGGGGCGCGATGCGGTGCGGTCATCGTGTCGCTTGAAGTGGTGCGCGTCGTCCACTGCAAGTCCGTAGAGCAGCACGCCACCCGAAAGGATCTGGTCCCACATCGCCTCGAGCGACGGCACGCCGCCACCGCCGTCATTGTTGACCTGCGGGTGGCCGTTGAAGATCTCGAAGAGCTTGAGGTCGCGCACCTGCGCGAGTTCGTCGGCCGAGAGTGCCCAGCCGAAGCTTGGATGATTCACGTGCGGAATGGCGTCGGCCGCGCGAATCGCGTGCACGTTGCGCTGCACGACGTCGAGCGCGCTAGAGCCGCCTTGCGGTGTGATCAGCCGGGATGGATCGAGCGCGTTGATGTGCAGCGGCTTGCCGCCGAAGCGGTCCGTCACCTCCTCGCCGCGGATGACGAGAAAGCGCGCATCGAGTCCGTGCAGTGCGTTGAGCCCTTCCACGCTCGTGATCACGTTGTGGTCGGTGATCACCACGAACTGGTAGCCGTGCGAGCGATACCACTTGACCACATCGTCAGGATGCGAGTCACCGTCGCTGTTGAGCGTGTGCGTGTGCGTGTTGCCCTTGTACCAGCGCGGTGCCTGTGACTGCGCGGTGAGCACGCGGTCCTCCAGGCGGCGAAGCGCGACGCTGCCGCCGAGCAGTACGGCAATGGCGACGACGGAGAGCAGGCGACGTGGCATGCGTGCGGGGTCGGGGAGCGGAGCGGGTCGAAGTGGTGAGGCAATCTTGCGCCCGGGGTGCGTACCGGCTCAAGGGTTGAGGCCGAATCGGTACGAAGCGGGGAGAACTCCGCCCCGGGCGCGCTTGCGATCGCGCTATGCTGCCGCCACCGCCTCAATCTCGAGCAGCCACGCTTCGTCGTAAATGCCGGTGAGCACAATCGTGATTGCGGGACAGCGCTCGCCGAGCACGCTTCGGCGAAGGCCCGCACTTTGCGCGATCAACGCGCGATCTGACAGAAAGATGGTTGCCTTGACGAGGTTGTCGAAAGTCATGCCCGCCGCTGCGAGCTGTCGCTCCACGTTGGCCCACGCGAGCCGGTATTGACTGGGATAGTCCGGCGGAACCTTCGCATTCGCGTCTGCTGGCACCTGTCCGCTGACGAACAGCAGACGTTGATGTCCCGAAATTTCGCACGCCTGCGCGAACGCGATGTCCGGGTCGGGATCGTAGGATTTGATCTGCATGTTTTGATCGTGAAAGTGAGTGACGTCACGTCATGCGCACTTCGAGCCGACTGTGCTGAAGCGAACATAGTGCGCCGAGTTTGGTAGCAACAGATACGCCGAAACTGTGTCCCATCACTCGCGATCTGATGATGCTCCCTCTCTCAATCCCGCTGCGTGCCGCGTGCGCGTCGTCACTCATTGCGTTGCTGCTCCTGGTGCCGTCACGACCGATCACGGCGCAAGCCGCGTTCGATAAATGCGTGGAATCGCTGCGCCCTGCCGCGCGCACTGCACGCGTGAACGATGCAACATGGCAGGCGCACATGCGCGGCCTGGAGCGAGACGAGCGAGTGCTGGCGAGTCTCGACGCGCAGCCGGAGATCCGGCTCTCGATCTGGGACTACATCGCCGCCACTGTGGACGACGAACGGCTGCAGTATGGCGCGCGCATGCTGCAGCAGCACGACTCCACACTCAGGCGCATCGAGCGACGCTATGGCGTGGACCCAGCTACCGTAGTGGCGGTGTGGGGACTGGAAAGCAACTTCGGTCAGGGATTGGGAGGCATGCAGCTGGTGCGTTCACTTGCCACGCTCAGCTGCGAAGGACGGCGGCAGACGTATTTCCGTTCCGAGCTGTTCGCCGTGCTGCGCATTCTGCAGGCAGGACACATGCAAGCCGATCAACTGCGCGGCTCATGGGCCGGCGCATTTGGACACGTGCAGTTCATGCCGAGCACCTTCGAACGCCTGGCTGTGGACTTCGACGGAGATGGTCGCCGGGATCTCATGCAGAGCGTGCCCGACGCGCTCGCCTCGGCGGCAAACTTCCTGCGAAATGCGGGATGGCGCTCCGGTGAGCCGTGGAGCATCGAGGTGAAGCTGCCGCGACGTGGGAGCGCGCCTTTCAATCTGAGTGGAGAGGGACGCACGGTAAAGCGTGCGCTGTCCACCTGGACTGCACGCGGGATCACGCGCGTGGATGGTACGCCACTCGTGGGCAAGGGGCTGACTGCAGACACTCGCGCCGCGCTCATCGCGCCAGCGGGCGCAGACGGTCCGGCGTTCCTCGTACTGCGCAACTACGACGCCATCTTCCGGTACAACGCTGCGCAGTCCTACACGATTGCCATCGCGCACCTCGCCGATCGCCTTCGAGGTGGCGCGCCGTTCGTGACTCCCTGGCCGACCGATGATCTCGGACTGTCGCGCGCGGAGCGCCGCGAGATGCAGCGCATGATGATGGCGCGTGGCCATCCGATCAGCGCGGCTGACGGGGTGCTGCGTGCGTCAACGATCGCTGCGGTGAGGGCCGAGCAGCGCGAGCTCGGCTTGTCCGTGGACGGCCGTCCCGGTCAGCGGCTGCTGCAGGCGCTTCGTGCACAGGCGGCCGCAGGGCGCTGATGTGCTGCTGCTGATTGTCGGGTGACGATTACAACCACAACCACAACTACAGCAGCAGCAGCTTGTCGTTGATCGCGTACCAGCCGCCCGGTTCCATGATCATGCCCTTGTAGTCGTACGAGCCGCCGAGCACCGTGTAATGCCGACGCGAGAACAGCTCCTTGATAATCAGTGTCGCCGGGCCGCGTCCCGCGCTGCTGATCTTGAGCTCACGATAGGCGCGCCAGTGCAGATGGAAGGACGTCATCATGCAGGTGCCGCCCATGGTCTTTGTGGCGATCTTGGTCGCGATGGAGGTCCCAGTGCCGAGTACGGCGGCCGCCACGCCCACCGACGCGAGGCTGCTTGGCAGGGAGTTGACGGCGAGCTGTGCACCCTGCGACACCGCTTTCATGATCTTCATCTTCACCACCAAGTCGATCCAACCGGTGACGGTGTCACTCCGGCTGAAGCGCTGCTTCAGCGCGGAGAGCTTGTACAGGTGAATCAGCGTTGCGGCCTCCGACGAGGCGTGGCGGCCGATGGCAGTCGGGTTGACGCCCGCCGTGAACGGGGTCGCCGCAACTCCCGCGATAGAGAACAGGGCACCACCGTATTTCTTCAGTGTGCGCTGGCGCAGATACGCGTCCACCAAGGGTGAATCCTCTTCGTCGAACCCATGCAACCAGAACAATGGATTCGGCGTGGACGTCGGACCCGAAAAGAGGTCCTTCACCGCACTGGCCGTACCTGTTCCCACGCTGGGTAGCGAGGCGAAGTTAGTGGCGTCGCCGAAACCCATCGCCGCGCCGGCCACGGATGCAATGA
Organism: Gemmatimonadaceae bacterium; assembly: GCA_041747275.1. Taxonomy (GTDB): domain Bacteria; phylum Gemmatimonadota; class Gemmatimonadetes; order Gemmatimonadales; family Gemmatimonadaceae; genus JAABRT01. The sequence goes on from JBGTFN010000188.1 coordinate 7,097, forward strand.
CGCCAAGCGCATCCATGCCGTACTCGTTTACGAGTTTCTTGACCTTCTTGCCTTTGTTTCTCATCGCGTCC